>JAFAHP010000515.1 GCA_019237175.1 Alphaproteobacteria bacterium | reverse complement strand
CGCTCGCGGTGATCGTGTTCCGCAAGCAGCGGTGTCTAACCACTCGGATTAGAAACGCGTTCCATTTGGCGCCATCGAGCAAACCGGCAGTGGGAATCCGCAGCCGTGTCTTCGCAGTTGGCACGGCGATTTCGGTGTGGACCCCGGCCGGAGTTTATCCTCGGGCCGGCCAAAGGCCGGACCCGGGGGCTGGGGTGGTCGCGAATATTTGATGGACAGTAATTTTTGTTGCTCAGCCGCTGCCGCTTTTCCGCCCGACCATGACTACGCCTGGGCCGCCATGGCTTCCACGCGCTCGACCAGGTCGGGGTCGCGGAGGACACTCTGCGGTTTGAGCAGGTGCAAGACCTCGCCCAACAGTTTGTGCACGGCTGCGTCCTGGGAAGCGAGCCGAAACAATCCCTCGGTGAATTCGAGCGCTTGGTCCAGATCCTCCGGACGCTGTCCTTCGGTCTTGGGGTGGGCCAAATCGGGGACCGCTGCCATAGCCCAGGGCGTCTCGATCAGTGTCGCAGCTTCGGCAAAAAAGGCCGGGGCGAGCCCGGCGAGCGGTTCTGGTTCGACGGCATGGCGCTGGAGAACCTCGTGGAGCAGCCGAGCTTCCTGGGCCGCGACGCTCATCCCCTGGCCGTAAGCGGGATTGAAGCGGCAGATCGAGTCGCCAAACGGAAGCAGCCCGCGGGGGAATGCCTCGAGCCGGTCGAAATGCCGCCGGAAACTGGCGGGAAACCCGAAGCGAACAATCTCGCCAAGCTGCTCCGCCTTCCTGATCGCACTATAGATGGTCGGGGTACGCAGCCCTTGGGCGTAAGCGAGAAAACCGTCGCGATCACCCGGGGGCTTTTCGTCGTGGCGCCCAATGAGGGTCACGATCCAGCGGTTCCGCTCCAGCGGCGCCAAAACGGCGACCGCCCCTCCCTTCTCCGGCGCATCAAACGTCAGCACGGCTTTCCAATCGCTCGGTGCATCGTCGGGAATGGTGAAGATGGCGGTGGCATAGGTGATGTCGACCCCGATGGTGGTCTCTTCGGGACGCGGTCGGCCGAGGGATTCAAGCACGCCATTGACGAGATAGCCGCGTCCCGAGGCCTCGACGATCAAATCGGCCGAGAGGGTCTCGCTCCTCCCCTCGCTGTTCTCAAAGCGGACGGCCGTAACCGTGCCGCCATCGGGCGACGCGACGAGATCCTGAACCCGGCAACGTTCGCGGATCACGATGTTGTCGTAACGGTTTACCCGCTGTCGCACCGTTGACTCGATCAGCGGCCGGGACATGGCGCATACGCCCAAGCCAAGATCCCGGCGCGGAAACGGGTCGTAGCCGGGTCTTTCGAAGCGAAGGTCGCGACCTGCCTCTAGCGGCACCGCGCCGGCGTCAACGAGGTCCTGTTCAAAGCCGGGGAAGAGGTCACCGAGCGCACGCAGCCCACCGGCAAGGAGTGCATGCGTATGGCGCCCCTGCGGGATCCCGATTCGATGGGAGGCGTCGAGCGGCAGAGTGTCGCGCTCCAGCACCAGGACGCGCTCGAAAAAATCGGCAACGGCGCGCGCTGCCGGCAAGCCCCCCATTCCGGCGCCGACGACGACGGCCTGCCGGCCGATCGATGTGGATTTCATCAAAGCCTCCCGCGATCACACAGCGGCAACTTATGTCCGCTCAACCGAGCTGCAGTGTGAGCCAATTCACACCGCCTTGGCCGCCTTTTGCTCGATCTTGCCGCTAAAGGGAGAAGGCAACAAACTAATTTAAACTTTCGCCCGCGGCAGGAGCCTCGATCGCAAGGTCCACCCGGTCAGGGGCGACGGGATCGATATGCGATAGGACTACACGCAATTGCCGTAATTGCATCGTAATCTCGCGATGATGTGATGCTGAGCGGAGAGAAAGCGCATTGCCGCAAAAGCCAGCTCGCCTGATCTCGACCTGATAAAACAGGTAAAACAGGTGTGAAGTCGACGCTTGGCACGCTGCCGGGCCTGCATTTCTGCGTGATCGCATCGGCGAAGTTTCCGCCAAAGACCGACCGGCGATCTGGTAGATAACCCAGAAACCGTGCGAACGGTCGCCAATATCCAATGCAGAAGGAGCAATCAGGGATGGCGCAGGATAACGACGCGCCCTTATCCGGCAAGGTGGCCGTGGTGACCGGTGGCAGCAGCGGCATTGGGGCGGCGAGCGTGCGGCTGATCGCTGCCGCCGGGGCCAAGGTCGTCGTCGGCTACAACAAGGGTGCCGGCCGCGCTGCGGCGCTGATTGCCGAACTGCCCGGCGACGGCCACAAGGCGGTGTATCTGCCGCTCGAACAGACCGCGCAGATCCGCCGGGTGGCATCAGAAGTCCGTGACACCTACGGGCGGGCCGACATCCTCGTCAATTCCGCCGGTTTTACCCGAATGGTCGCGCACCACGATCTCGAAGCCTTGGACGATAATCTGATCGACGCGGTGCTGACCGCCAATGTGCGCGGGGTGTTTGCAACGATGCGCGCCTTTGTCCCGCTGCTGCGCCAGTCGGGCGACGGCGTCATCGTCAATATCTCGTCGGGTGCGGCCCAAAGCGGCACCGGCAGCTCGATCATCTACGCTGCGTCGAAGGCGGCGCTCAATACAATGAGTATGGCGTTGGCGCGCGTGCTCGGTCCCGAAATCCGCGTGATTGTCGTCGCCCCGGGGATGGTGCACACCGGTTTTGTCCCGGGCCGCACCGAAGAGATGATGGCCGCGGCGGCGATAGCAACACCGCTAAAGCGGGCGATCGAAGCCCATGACGTGGCAAAGGCGGTCATCGCGTGCATCACCCACTTGACCCATACGACCGGGTCGATCGTCAGCGTCGACGCCGGTCGCCACCTTTAGTGGCAGCTCCAGTTCTCGTTTTGCAGACCTCGGCGCTCAGCCTCTGGTAACTGGCACCCGTCTCAGCCCATAAGATAACGGCCAGTGCAGCAGGCGGCGAACTCAGCCATGATGGCTGCCGCCGCCGTGCGGTCCACCGCCATGTGGGCCCCCTCCATGTGGGCCGCCTCCACCCGGGCCGCCGCCATGCGGCGCGCCCATCGCGAAGTGCGGCCCCCCACCGCCGTGCGGTCCGCCGCCACCGTGCGGCCCGCCACCACCGTGGGGGCCTCCACCGGGGCCGCCGCCATGCGACGCACCCATCGCGAAGTGCGGTCCCCCGCCACCGTGTGGACCGCCGCCACCGTGCGGCCCGCCACCACCGTGGGGGCCTCCACCGGGGCCGCCGCCATGCGGCGCACCCATCGCGAAATGCGGCCCCGCCCCACCGTCGAACCCCATGCCGTGATGAAAGCCCGAAGCGCCATGGAACGCGGCAGCGCCACCGGCGGCGGGACCGTTGTGGAACGCCGACCCGTTACGAACCCCCGGTGCGCCGTGGAAAACGGCTTCGCCATGGAACGGAGCGATACCGTGAGCCGCTGCGCCAAATCGCCCGGCACCGCCGTGCATCGCCTCGCTCCCCGCCGCGGCAGATCGCACCGCACCGCCGCGGGCCGCCGCGTTGAGTGCGCCCACCCGGGCGGCGTCAAAACGCGCGTGCGAGGCGGGATCGGCATAGGCGACACCGCCGCGATGAGCCGGGTCGTGCACCCACACATTGCCCGAAAACCAAACGCGGCCCCCGGAAACGCGCGCCAGGCGGGAGGTGTCGACGGCGATCCAGCGATGTCCCCAGTCGATCCATCCCCAGCCCCAGAACGGCCCAAACACGGCGAGCTCGACGGGCGGTCCGTAGCCGATCCAATAACCCGGGGCAAAGGTGAACCCGACGGGGACCGGGAAGTAGTCGGGCGGATAGGCTGGATAGGGCCACGGTCCGTAGACGGTTGGGGTATAGACCGGCGCGCAGACGACCTGCGGCTCGGCCGGCAGGATCGAGATGCTCCCGCCGCTGGTATGGATCACACAGCGACATTGCGGCGTCTGCTTGAGGTTGCCCGCCGCCACCGCTTCCTGGCGAAGGCTCTGAACCGCGGCCATTATGTCAGCCTGCTGGGCGAGGAAGGCATTGCCGAGTTCCTCGGTCCACTGCAGCTGGTCACTCATCATTTGCAGCACCCGCGGGAACGCCACCAACGCCTTGACGCTGGGATCCCAGTTCTGCGCCTGCAACCCCGCGGTCAAGGCGTCGTCCTTCAGCGCTCGGTTGCCGTTGAGGGTGACCCAGCGCGCCGCCTCGACCACTTCGAGCGGATAGGTCGAGGCCATCAAGATCTGGGTGAGCAACGGGTCAGGATAGAGCGCGATAGGCGCCACCAGCTGCGCGAGCTGGGCGGTGGTCAACAGCGGCGCCGGCTGGGTCGCTGCCGGTGGCGCGGGCGGCATGGTGGCGGCATTCGGGGCCGGCGCGACCGAGATGCCCGGCGGTGGATTTGCGGGTATGGTGACGGCGGCCGCCGCCAGCGCCGGAGCCGGGGCGGGAGTTCCCGAGATGCCTGATGGCGAAGGCCCGCTTGGCGCTGGTGTCGTCGCGGCCGGCAACGAGGGCGCATCGAACGCCCCGACCAAGGCGAGTGCCATGCCGCTAATGGCAATCCCGACGATGCAGGCGGCAAATCCTCGCCGCGCAGAGCGGATCGTGAAATGCGCCACCATACCCTCCCGGTTCAAACTTGCGTGGGTAACGTTTGTTATTCGGCCGCAATTCCTATTTAGTCCCTCGGGGGGATATAACGCGCCGAAGCGACAACGGAGGTTGGGTTCGGCGTTCGGCGAGAGAAGGTTATGGGCACGGTCGTAAGGCAGCGCGACATCATTGATCGGCGGTTGCTTACCGAGGGATTGTCCAACGCAGTGCGCGCGAGCCAATCGACGGTTCTCGACCGCGCCCCGTTGGTCACGATTTTGAAAGCGGCTCTCGCCAAAGGTCGCGCCGAGATACGCCGCCGGTTCGAAGAAAGTGGCACCGGCACCGCGGTCATGCGGGAACAGTGCTTTTTGATGGATCAGCTGATCTGCGCGCTGTTCGACATCGTCACCGGCGAGCTCTATCCGCGTCCCAACCCGACATCGGGCGAGCGGCTGGCCTTGATCGCGGTCGGCGGTTACGGCCGCGGTGAACTCGCGCCGTATTCAGATATCGATCTGCTGTTTTTGCTGCCCTACAAGCCGACCCCGCACACCGAGCAGGTCGTCGAATCTTTACTATACGTGCTGTGGGACCTCGGCCTCAAAATCGGACATTCGACGCGTTCGGTCGAGGACTGTTTGCGTCATGCGCAATCCGATCTGACAATCCGCACGAGCCTCCTTGAGCTGCGCTGCCTTTGGGGCGACGAGGCGCTGTTTGGCGAGCTCAAGCGACGCTTCGACAGCGAAATCGTTCGGGGCAGCGCCGCACAATTTATCGAAGCAAAGCTTGCCGAGCGCGATGAGCGCCACCACCGCACCGGCGACAGCCGCTACGTGCTCGAACCCAATGTCAAAGAGGGAAAGGGCGGGCTCAGAGATCTCCACACTCTGTTCTGGCTCGCCAAGTACATCTATCGCATCGATGACGTTGCGAAACTCGTCGATTTGGGGGTTCTATCGACCGAGGAGTCGCAGCGCTTCACCCGCGCGCACCACTTTTTGCGGACGGTGCGCTGTCATCTTCACTTTCTCGCCGGCCGAGCGGAGGAACGGCTGACGTTCGATCTACAAGCCGAAATCGGCCGCCGTATGGGCTACACCGACCACGCCGGCACCCGCGGGGTCGAGCGCTTTATGAAGCACTACTTTTTGATCGCCAAGGATGTCGGCGATCTGACTCGCATCTTTTGCGCGATTCTCGAAGCCGACCAAAAACGCAAACGACGCCTTTCTTGGGTGCGCTGGGGCATCGGCCGGCGCGGGCTCGACGGGTTCGTGCTCGATGGCGAGCGTTTGACCATCCCTGCTGAAGACTTCTTTGAGAAGGAGCCGGTCGCTCTGATCGGCCTGTTTCATGTAGCGCAGCGCACCGAGCTTGACATCCACCCCCGCGCCCTGCGCCGCGCCGGCCAATCGCTGCGCCTGATCGACGCGAAATTACGCGAAAATCCCGAGGCGAACCGCCTGTTTCTCGAGATTTTGACCTCGCCCAAGGATCCGGAGGCGGCGCTGCGCCGCATGAACGAGGCCGGCGTCTTGGGCCGTTTTATCCCCGATTTCGGCCGTGTCGTTGCGCAAATGCAATACGACATGTACCACCACTATACGGTTGACGAGCACACGCTGTTTGCGATCGGCATCCTGCACAAGATCGAACGCGGTCAGCTGAAGAACGAGGCGCCACTGTCGACCGCGCTCTTCCCCACGGTGGTGTCGCGCCGCGCCCTCTACCTCGCGGTCTTGCTCCACGACATTGCCAAGGGACGGGGCGGCGACCATTCCGTGCTCGGCCAGGATATCGCCGTCAAACTCGGACCGCGGCTCGGCCTGACTGCCGAAGAGACCGAGACTGTTGCATGGCTCGTGCGCTGGCACCTGTTGATGAGCAGCACGGCCTTCAAGCGGGACATTGGCGATCCGCGCACGATCGCCGACTTTGTTGAGCGCGTCCAATCCCCCGAGCGGTTGAAGCTGCTGCTGATCCTGACCAGCGCCGATATCCGCGCTGTCGGGCCACGGGTATGGAACGCTTGGAAGGCGGCCTTGCTGCGCGATCTCTACGAACGCGCGATCGAGGTCATGTCGGGCGGGCTGACGGCCGCGCCGGAAGACGCACGCATCGCCGCGGCCCAGGCAGCCGTGCGCGCAAAATTGCCCGATTTCAGCGAGGCGGAGTTCAACGCCTTTGTCAAAGCCGGCTACCCATTCTATTGGCTCTCCTTTGACCCGGACCTCCATGCCCGCCATGCGCGGCTGATGCGGGAAGCGCAGGCGAGAGGTGCACCCCTCGTTGTCGAAAACCGCGTCGATGTGCAGCGCGCGGTGACCGAGATCACGCTCTATACCGCCGATCACGCGGGCTTGTTCTCGCGTATCGCGGGCGCGCTCGCGGTCAGCGGCGCCAATATTGTCGACGCGCGCATCATGACGATGTCAAACGGCATGGCATTGGATACTTTCTGGGTCCAGGATCTTGGCGGCCGCGCTTTCAACCGCCCCGACAAGCTGGCGCGGCTCGCGGTGGTTTTTGAGAACGTGCTGACCGGCGATCTGAAGCCGCACCGCGAATTCGCGCGCCCGTCTGCGTTTCCCAGTCGAATGCAGGTCTTTACGGTCGTGCCGCGTGTGTTGATCGACAATCAAGCAAGCGCGTTGCACACGGTCATCGAGGTGAACGGGCGCGACCGGCCCGGTTTACTGTTCGAGCTGACGCGTGAATTGACCCGGCTCAACCTGCAAGTTTCGAGCGCCAAAATCTCGACCTACGGCGAAAAGGTGGTCGACGTGTTCTATGTAAAGAACCTGTTCGGACATAAGGTCGAGCACCCGCTCAAACTTGCCGAAATCCAGACGACCCTGGAGACGGTACTAACCCGCGCCAACCCCGCTGCACCGGTTCCACCGCGGCCGGTTCAGCTTCAACCTGCCGCCGAAGCCGCGGCGGGGTGAGTGGGAGACCAGGTTGGCCAACCGAAACCTCTCAGCTGCTGAATTAACGGAGGCGAACGTTCTTCTTATTGAGATCCGGCAGCGACTTCAGGAGTTGGCCGCTGGTGATCCAGCATTTCTGTTCGCGTTCGGGCGGAAAATTGCGAAGCAGTTGACGTAGGACGAACGTGGTAAGCCGAGCGAGCGGAACAAGCTGAAAGCACAAAAATTCGGTGAGCAACAGGGCGTCTGCCCGGAGTGCGACTGTCCGTTACCGGAAAAGTTTGCCGAACTGGACCGCGAGAATGCAATCGACGGATACACTCCGGAGAACACAGAACTGATCCACGCCGCGTGTCATCGCAAGAGGCAGGCCGCCCGGCGTTGGGCGTAGAGTTAGCCAACCTTCAACAGAATCCCCGTGGCCGGGCTTGTCCCGGCCACCCACGTCTTTGTTGCGGACCCTCTGTGCTTATCCCAAATCGCGAATGTGGGCGGGTGGGTGTACATAATGACCAACAAGCCAAACGGCACGCTGTATGTGGGTGCTACAGCCGATCTTACCCGGCGTGTTTGGGAGCATCGCGAAGATGTCGCGGACAGCTTCACCAAGAAATACGGTTTGAAGCGGCTTGTTTATGCCGAGCGCCATGACGACATTCTCGCGGCAAAGCAGCGAGAGATGAACCTAAAGCATTGGCCGCCTGCTTGGAAAGTCCGCCTAATTCACCGAGACAATCCCGATTGGGACGATCTCTATGATCGTCTGCTGTAAAGACGTGGATGGCCGGGACAAGCCCGGCCACGGGGCCGTACTTAATTCCAATGGATCGGGAGTCGGCTAAATCTCGCATAGTAACTACGCCTGCGAGCAAGATTGCCTTTTTACTCGCGCAGATCCTCGAAGAATTCTTTGACGCGGGCAAAGAAGCCCTCGCTTTCCGGATGGTTGCGGTGGCTCTCGCCTGCTTTTTCGAATTCGCGCAGCAATTCCTGCTGACGCTTGCTCAGGTTGCGCGGAGTTTCGACCACCGCCTCGATAAACATGTCTCCGCGCAATGACGAGCGCAATACGCTCATTCCCTTGCCGCGCAACCGGAAGTGATGGCCCGATTGAGTCCCCGCCGGTACGTTTACTCGGGTTCGGCTGCCATCGACGCTCGGCACCTCGATCGACCCGCCGAGTGCCGCGGTGGTGATCGAAATCGGCACGCGGCAATGGATGTTGGCGCCATCACGTTGGAAAATCGGATGCGGTGTGACCGTGATAAAAATGAACAGATCGCCGGCGGGCGCGCCGCGGACCCCAACTTCGCCCTCGCCGGCGAGGCGGATGCGGGTTCCGTCCTCAACGCCCGGCGGTATATTGACCGAAAGGGTCTTTTCGCGTCGCGCCCGGCCCTGACCGGCGCACGCGCGACACGGCTTTTCAATAACCCGACCCGCACCCTGGCATGACGTGCAGGTGCGCTCGACGGTAAAAAACCCTTGTTGCGAACGCACGCGCCCGCGGCCATGGCAGGTCGGGCAGCTGATCGGCTTCGAGTCGGCCTCCGCACCAGTGCCATGGCACTGGTCGCACGCGACGAGATTGGGAACCCGGATCGTCGTCTGCTTGCCGCGAAAACATTCCTCAAGCGTAATTTCGAGATTGTAGCGCAGATCGCTTCCGCGGTTCGGGCCGGTCTGGCCGCGCCTGCCGCCGCCCATGAACTCGCCGAACATCTCATCGAAAATGTCGGCAAACCCCCCGGTAAAGCCGAAATCGCCGGGGCCGCGGCCACCTTGTTCGAACGCGGCATGGCCAAAACGGTCGTAGGCGGCACGTTTTTGTTCGTCCTTCAGGACGTCGTAGGCCTCGCTGACATCTTTGAACTTCTGCTCCGCGCTCTTGTCCCCCGCATTGCGGTCGGGGTGATACTGCATCGCGAGTTTGCGATAAGCCCTCTTGAGATCTTCGGCGGTGGCGGATCGGGAGACGCCGAGAACCTCGTAAAAATCTTGCTTAGCCATGCTCGACGGGGATTCGCAATTGGGGTTGATCACCGTCGATCACCCCCGCAACAACCTCTGGGGGTGATCGCATCCGATTCGCGGCCCGGACGCAGCGCCGGTTATGCGGAGCCGCGCTTTTTCTGATCGTCGACTTCCTCGAAATCGACGTCGACACCCTTTTCATTGGCGCCGCCGCCATGCGAGCCACCCGCCGCACCGTCGCCGCCGCCGTCGCCTCCATCGGTCCCGGCTTGCGCCCCCTGTTGGGCCTTGTAGAGCGCTTCGCCGATCTTCATCGCGACCTGTGCCAACGCCTCGGTCTTGGACTTGATCTGTTCGGCGTCCTCGCTGGCGAGCGTATCCTTGAGCGCCTGCATGGCCTGCTCCACCGCCTGGCGGTCGCCCGACGGGATCTTTTCGCCGTTCTCCCGCAAGGTGCGTTCGGTCGTGTGGATCAGGGCATCGGCATTGTTCCGGACCTCGACCAGTTCGCGGCGCCGCTTGTCCTCGCTGGCATGCGCCTCGGCGTCCTTGACCATTCGCTCGATATCCGCCTCGGACAGACCGCCCGAGGCTTGGATGCGGATCTGCTGCTCCTTGCCGGTCGCCTTGTCCTTTGCTGAGACCTGCACGATGCCGTTGGCGTCGATGTCGAAGGTCACCTCGACCTGAGGCATGCCGCGCGGGGCCGAAGGAATACCGACCAAATCGAACTGGCCCAGCAATTTGTTGTCAGCCGCCATCTCGCGCTCGCCTTGGAAGACGCGGATGGTCACTGCGGTCTGGTTGTCTTCGGCGGTCGAGAAAATCTGGCTCTTCTTGGTCGGGATCGTCGTGTTGCGGTCAATCAGCCGGGTAAACACCCCGCCCAGGGTCTCGATGCCCAGCGATAGCGGGGTTACGTCGAGCAGCAGAACATCCTTGACCTCGCCCTTCAACACGCCGGCCTGGATCGCGGCCCCGACCGCAACGACTTCGTCGGGATTGACGCCGCGGTGCGGATCTTTGCCGAAGAATTGTTTGACGGTCTCGATGACCTTGGGCATTCGGGTCATGCCGCCGACGAGAATTACTTCGTCGATCTCAGAGGCTTTGAGCCCGGCGTCCTTCATCGCGTTGCGGCACGGGCCGATCGTGCGCTGGATAAGGTCGTCGACGAGCGCTTCGAGCTTGGCCCGCGTCAATTTGATGTTGAGGTGCTTTGGCCCGTGCTGATCCGCGGTAATAAACGGCAGGTTGACATCGGTCTGCATCGACGAGCTGAGTTCGATTTTCGCCTTCTCCGCCGCCTCCTTTAGCCGCTGCAGGGCGAGGCGGTCGTTGCGCAAATCGATCCCCTGCTCTTTTTTGAACTCATCGGCGAGATAGTCGATGATGTTCTTATCGAAGTCTTCACCGCCGAGGAACGTGTCGCCATTGGTCGATTTGACCTCGAATACGCCGTCGCCGATCTCGAGGATCGAGATGTCGAAGGTGCCGCCGCCAAGATCATAGACCGCGATCGTGCCGCTGCCCTTCTTCTCCATGCCGTAGGCGAGCGCGGCCGCGGTTGGCTCGTTGATGATGCGCAATACCTCAAGCCCCGCGATCTTGCCGGCATCCTTTGTTCCCTGGCGCTGGCTGTCATTGAAATAGGCCGGCACGGTAATGACCGCCTCGGTGACCGGCTCGCCGAGATAGGCCTCGGCCGTCTCCTTCATTTTTTGCAGAATAAAGGCGCTGATCTGCGAGGGCGCATATTTCTTGCCGCGGCTTTCGACCCAGGCGTCGCCGTTGTCGCCGGGAATGATTTTGTAAGGGACGAGGTCGATGTCCTTCTTAACCATCGGATCCGAAAAGCGCCGTCCGATCAGCCGCTTGATCGCGAAGAACGTGTTCTCGGGGTTGGTTACCGCCTGACGCTTGGCCGCCTGACCGACGAGGCGCTCGCCCGAATCGGTAAATGCGACCATCGAGGGCGTTGTGCGCATTCCCTCGCTGTTTTCGATCACCTTGGCATTCCTGCCCTCCATCACGGCGACGCAGGAATTTGTCGTGCCGAGATCGATACCGATGACCTTGCTCATGGACACCTCATTTCAAAAGCAGAACCGGGCGGCCTGGGGAAGCACCGTCCGATCCCCTGGAAGTGGTTGATCAGCCATCCCCTGTCTCTCGTCGGGTATATATGGTAACGGCCGGGGCGCTACAACGGGCCGGCCGGGTCAGCATCTGTGCCGCCGGATTTCGCCTCCGGCTTTGCGGATTTAGCCGGTTGTTTTGACACGCCCACCATCGCCGGGCGCAGCAGCCGGTCATGCAGCACGTAGCCGGGCTGCAAGACTTCGACGATTGTGCCGACCGGTTGATCAACGCGCTCGGCCTCGAAGATTGCCTGGTGGAAATTATGGTCGAAGTGCTCGCCCTTCGGATCGATGCGGCGAAGCCCATGTCTTTCGAATGCCGCGAGCAGCTCCCGCTCGGTCGCCGCTACGCCGGCGCGAAGGCTGCGCAGACGCTCGTCGGTGATCTCTGCTTCGGGCAGGCTGTCGAGGGCGCGGCGCAAATTGTCGGCGGCCGAAAGCAGGTCGTTGGCAAATCCCGAGATCGCGTATTTGGTCGCATCTTCGCGTTCACGTTGTGCGCGCCGGCGTGTATTCTCGGTCTCGGCAAGCGCCCGCAGCAATCGGTCCTTTTGCTCGGCCAATTGGGTTTCGAGCGTCGCAATGCGTGCTTCGGGCGATGCCTCGGCGCTTTCCTCGAGGTTGTTGTTGGCGGCAAATTCGGGCCCCGGGGCCGCCGCCGTGTCGCGTTCGTCTTCGGTGGCGTTCATGCTTTCTATCCGATAAGGCGCCCAATCACCTTGGCGGTGTAATCCACCATCGGAATAATTCGGGCGTAGTTGATGCGGGTGGGTCCGATAACCCCAATTGCGCCGACGATTTGCTGCCGGCTGTTCTGGTAGGGGGCAATCAGCATCGCGCAGCCGGCCACCCCAAACAGTGGGTTTTCGGAGCCGATAAAGATCTGCACCCCCTCGCCCTGTTTGCTGGCATCGAGCAGCCGCAGCATCGTCTCGCGTGTCTCGAGCATTTCGAACAGGGTACGCAGCCTTTCAAGATCGGCGAGTGCGGTTATGTCGCCGAGCAGGTTGGCTTGACCTCGGACGATCAGCGCACTGCCGCTGTCGCC
>JAFAHP010000513.1 GCA_019237175.1 Alphaproteobacteria bacterium | reverse complement strand
TCGGGACGGGTGAAGGCGAGATATTCGGCCGCGAATTCGGGCGGCAGAATCTCGACCATCGACTCGTTCTCGAGCCACACCTCGATCACGTGGAACGGGCCGCGGTTGCAGCGGAAGCATTGCCAGCCCTCACGGCGGGCGATGGCTTCGACCGTGTCCGCTTCGGTGCCGACGCTGAGCGCGAAATGGGTCGGGCCGTAGCCGCGCGCTTCCGGCTTCTTCACAACGCTTCCGCCGTCGCTGCCGCCCGGCCGAAGCTCGGTTCCCGCCGGATACACATCGACACCCGAGCCGTGCTCATCGAGCTGAAGCGCAAAGAAGCTCCCCGGATTGGGCGGAAACGGCACCGCCTTACCGCCCATGAGCTCCGCCAAAACCCCGGCGACATGCTTCGGATCGCGCGCAGCGATGGATAAATGATGGATCATCGGTTCCTCGCGAGTTTTTCCGCAGCGATGCATAGCACGACGGCGCAACGGATCGGAACAGTGGTTCGCGGCGTTCGCCGACGGCTCCGCGATTGGCCGGCAGGCCCATGTCTACGGCCTCGCCGCGGGCAACCTCACAGATCATTCTCGAATGCTGAGCGTGCTATCCGAACCCAACACCGGAAGCAGTCCGAGAAGAATGTCGCGGCTGACTGCGATGCAGCCCTCCGTTGGCGAGAAGTTGGGCCGCGCGATATGGAGGAAGATGGCGCTGCCGGCACCCGGCTGCGTCGGGTTCATGTTGTAGCCGACAACCACCAACAAGTCGTAAATCCCGTCGGCCCGCCAGAGCTTTTCGGTATGCGAGGGATAGGGCAGTTCGACCAGTTGATTATACTTCGGGTCATTGGGGTCGTCGACCCAAGCATGCGCCTCCTGCAACGGCGTCATCGGGAGATCGGTATTGGGAATGCTGATGCGGTCGCGGCGATACATCCCGAACGGCAGCGAGAACGTACCGGCGGGTGTCGCCTTATCGCCCTCCTTCTTGTTCGCGCGCACACCGCCGGCGCCGACCGCTGCTCGGGCTTCGCCGGATGGCCAATAGATGGATCCGCCATGGTATTCGATGCTCACGTGAGCCGCAGCGGATGCGGACGGCCCCTTCCCCGCGGCGAGCACCCCGAAAGCTCCGGTCAATACGGCACGACGCGAGACCTGCAGCTCACGCCCGATTAATTCAACAACAGCGGTTTCTCATGATGCACCGTAAATATTATCAATCCGACGCCAAGGCAAGCAAATACCGCCAGACCCCACCCTCGATGCATCGGGACAACACGATGCCTACAGTGAGCGCAAGAAATTCAACAGGGCCTGCTGATCCGCCGCCGACAGCATCTCGAAGTTGGCGACCACGGCATTGGCTTCGGAACCCTTGCTGGCGTGCGCCGTAATTGCCTGGTAAAGATCCGATGTCCGCCCGTCATGCAGGAAAAACAGACGCTGCCCGGTGCCCCACAACGGGGCAGTGCGGAATTCGCTGCCAGTGGCGTTGCCCTGCGCGATGCCGTCGGCCAACGCGCTTCCCATGTCGTGAAGCGCGAAGTCGCTGAACGGCGAGAATGTCACATTGCTCTGATTGGTGAAGATCGAAGCAGCCGTTGTATGTTGCGCAATGTGACAAAGATTGCAGCCGATATTGTTAAACACCTGCTGCCCGCGGGTCGTCGAGGGCGTAGCCGAAACCGGAGCCGCTCCCGCCGACAGGCGCATGAACGCCGCAAAATTCACGATATCCGAGGAATAATCCGAGGCCGGAATGCCGCTGGCATCGCTATCTGAGAGATTGGTTGCATCCTTAGGCAGCGGATTGAACTGACAGCTCGGGGTGTCGTCGCGCTCGTTGGGGAATAGCTCGTTGGTGACGCCGATCTCGACATTGTAGGCCTCGCCGGCGAACATCAGCATCGACTTGTTCTGTGCCTTCCAGCCAAAGCGGGTGATCGTGCCGTCATTGGCGCTGCGATTGAATTTGCTGCGGATTCCCAAAGACGCCATTAGCGGACCATTGGCCGCCTGATCGGCCTCGAGACTGCTGTCGGGCACGTTTTCGACCAGCCCGAGGCCGAAGAGCGGCGTCGGGATGCGGAAGGTGACATTGTTCTGCGCGAGCTCGGTCGCAAAATCCGGTTGTGCGATGTTGCAGCCAGGCGCATCGGCGCGCCCGGAGATGACAAACAGATCGTGCACCCCGCCATCCGGCGTTCCGTCCGGGTTACGGATAAAGCGCGCCTCGCGCACCGGGCCATGCAAGGCGATGAACGAAGGCACAGTGTTGCGGGCACCGTCCAATGTCGCCACTGCCACCTGTGGGTTAGTGGAGGGGCTTGTACCGCCCACCGTGGGCTGCGCATGGCAGCTGGCGCAGCCATTGGAATTGAACCGCGGGCCGAGGCCGACGCCGGTTTCGCCCGGCATCGCTCCGGAGACCGAGTCGATCTCCTGAAATCGGGCTGCCGTAGCCGCGAAAAACTGTTGTTCGTAGGCGCTAAGCCCGGGAAGCGGCCCGCCGGCACCAGGAGGTCCGCCGCGCGGGCCGGGATCGATCGGTTTCGGCCAGCGGGGCGTCGACGAGCCAATGGTGTCGGCGCCGACGCTCTGTGCAGCTACCGTCCCCGCGAGCCCAAGGAATCCAGACATCAAAGTCGCCAAAACCAGCGCCAGCCGGCCGAACCGAAATTGCTGCATTTTGCCCTCCCCCCGGTTGGCCGAGGGGCTAATAGTTAGACCTCGCAATGAGGATCGACCGGAAATGTCACTGGCTTATTAAAATTATAATGCGTCAACTTGAAATTATAATGCGTCAACCCTTCGTCACGCGGGCGCCGAGCCGGGAGGGACGGGCCAAGGACGCTAGTCGAGCACCTCGAAATGCGCCTCGGTCGGCCGCATCGCGAGACCGTTGATCGGCAGCAAATCCTGCGGGCAGGCGGAGAACGCAATGACGCAGTCCATCTCGGCGCGCAGTGCCACATAACTGCCGGGCGTACTGACCGGGGGCCGCATTTCGACCCGGTTGCCGTCAATGACCGGAATGTTCATGAAGAGGTTCAATGGCGACGGCGTTTCCGGCGGTGTGAGCCCGAGTGCGGCCAGCCCCGCCGCGAGATTATCGGTGTAATTTTCGTGATATTCGGTGCAGCCGAGCGTCTCATAGCGCCACCTATCACAGGCGGCGAACAAGGTGTCGTGGATCCCGCCCGAGGTGTCCTCGACCAGTGTCAGGATCGGCCGCCGCTTGTTGGTGACGAGTGTGTCGCCAATCCCTGGGATGATCTGCCCGATCGCGACGCGGCTGTGCTCCATCGACATGAACTCCCGCAAGTCGTCGGCATTGAACGCCCAGGTGTCGACGACTTGCTGCCCCCTCGTATTGATGACCCTGACCGTCTGGCCCTCAGAGACGCGCGCCGCTTTGCCCTGGCGTGCCGGGATCTCGATCATCTCGCTTCTCCTTTCTTGTTTTCAGCGTTTACCGTATGTGATCCCAGCTGTCTCGTCATGCCCGCGAAAGCGGGCATCCAGGGTATAGTGATCGGAGCGCTGCCCTGGACTCCCACTTGCGCGGGAGTGACGACATCGAGGAGACCCGTGTGACCGACCCTCGCTCTTTGACCGTTCGAGAGGCGGCCCGGCAAACCGCCGAGCGCCGGTTGACCGCCGAGGCGCTGGTGGCCGCCTATCTCGACCGGATCGAGGCGCGCGAGTCGGTCGTCGGCGCTTGGCAATATTTCGATCGCGAGCAAGCGCTCGCCACCGCGCGGCGGCGCGACCGCGAACCGCCGCGCGGGCCGTTGCACGGCATCCCGATCGCGGTGAAGGACCTGATCGACACGGTCGACATGCCGACCGCTTACGGCTCGCCGATCTACCGCAACCATCGGCCCGCCACCGACGCCTCCTGCGTGGCGCTTGCCAAAGCCGCCGGTGCCGTCGTCCTCGGCAAGACCGTGACCACCGAGTTCGCGGCCTTCACGCCAGGCAAGACCGCGAACCCGCGGAATCCCGCTCATACCCCGGGAGGATCGTCGAGCGGTTCGGCGGCAGCAGTCGCCGACGGGATGGCGCCGCTCGCTTTCGGCACGCAGACCGCGGGGTCGGTCATCCGCCCCGCAGCGTATTGCGGCTGCGTCGGCTACAAGCCGAGCTTTGGGCTGATCAACCGCGCCGGCGTGAAACCGCTTGCCGACAGTCTCGATACGATCGGCGTGCTCGCCCGGATGGTCGAGGATGCTGCATTCTTTGCAGGGGTGCTGTGCGAGCGGCCGGCGCTGCGACATCTCGTCGGGCCGGGCGAGGGCCCGCGTTTCGGCCTCTATCGCACCCCGATCTGGGACGAAGCCGAACCGGCAACCGCCACCGCCCTCGACACGGCCCGGGAGACGCTTGAACGTGCCGGGGCCGCGGTCGCAGAGGTGGCGATCGCGGCCGAGCATCACGGGCTCGCCGAAGCGCAGAATACGATCATGCGTTTTGAGATGGTTCGGGCGTTCGCTTATGAGCGGACTCGGCACAGTGCCGAGCTGTCCCCGCGCTTTGCCCAGATGCTCGATGAGGGGATGGCGATCGGGGCCGACGAGTATGATCGGGCGCTCGCCCGCGCCGCGGAGGCGCGCGCCGGGTTCAATGCGTTTTTCGGCTCGTGCGACGCGGTCCTCGTACCGGCGGCGCCGGGAGAGGCGCCGGTCGGGCTCGGCAATACCGGAGATCCGATCTTCAACCGGATGTGGACCTTGCTCGGCGCCCCCTGTGTGACCCTGCCGGCGCGCTGGACCGACAACGGCCTGCCGACCGGCGTTCAGCTTGTCGGGCGGATCGGCGATGACCCGCGCCTGATGGCGTGCGCCGCCTTTCTCGAACGGTCGCTCGCCGGGTCCGGATGAAAATCGGCGCCACGATCCTGCTCGTCGCAGCGCTTGTCGGTTGTTCTGCGCTCCAACCCTATGCAACCTTTCCGCGCAACGCGCGCCCCGGCGAGGACACCTCCCTGACGCGGGTCGCGATATGTTACGACACCTTCGTCAGCTCCCTCGATCAGGTTCAGGCGGCGGCACAGCAAGAATGCGCGGCCGACACGGTTGCGACCTATTCCAGCAC
>JAFAHP010000461.1 GCA_019237175.1 Alphaproteobacteria bacterium | reverse complement strand
GCAGGCGCCCGCGCCATTGGGCGGCGGCCTGATCAAAAGAGGCTGGTTCAGACAATACTCGGCGAGCGAGCCGCCGCACGATTTCGACCGCATCGTGCAGAGCTGGGACACCGCCAACAAGGCCACCGAGCTCAGCGATTTCAGCGTCTGCACGACCTGGGGCATTGCCGGGAAGGATCTCTACCTCATCGACCTCGTACGCCGGCGGATGGAATATCCGGAGCTGAAGCGAGAACTGCACGCCCAATACGAGCGGTTCCGGCCCTCGGTCGTGCTGATCGAGGACAAGGCCTCGGGCACCCAGCTGATCCAGGAGCTGATCGCCGAAGGCCTGCACGCCGTGACCCGCTACCAGCCGCAAGCGGACAAGGTCATGCGCATGCACGCGCAGACCGCAATGATCGAGAACGGCTTTGTGCACGTGCCCGACACGGCGCCGTGGCTGGCACTTTATCTGCACGAGCTGACGAGTTTCCCCAATGGCCGTCACGACGACCAGGTCGACTCGACGGCACAGCTGCTGGACTGGTTCAAGCGCGGCGCCGGCCCCAGCTCCAATGCAGGGATCTTCGAATTGTACCGCCAGCGCGCCGAAGAGCTTCGCCGCGCGCAGGCGCCGCGTCCGCATGTCTACCTCCGCGCCCCGCCCGGCATCGGGCAGGTCCCGCTGCTGTCCGGCATCCGCCGCACCGTCGTCGCCGACGACACTGTGGAAATGACCGAGGCGGACGCCGCACCATTGCTGCGCGCTGGCTGGGTCCGGGTCGATCCCGACGGCCCGGCCGGAACAGCCGAAGAAGCGCGCGGGCTGCAGGCCGCGCGCGAGCGTCGGGTTCGTCTGCGCGTTTCTCCCGGCATCGGCCATCGCAATATGCTCCTTCTAAACGTCGCGGCCGACGGCACGGCCGAGATGCTAGAGAGCGAGGCCGAGCCGTTCCTGCGGGCGGGGTGGGTGAGAGTCGATGCCGGCGACGTGCGGGGCTAGGAATAAAGGCCCGTCCCGCTTCGGTAGGGCCCGGTCTTAGATGAGGCGAATCCGACGCGGCCGGTTTGTGCGCCCTTGTCTGCTCACTTTTCGCCGTCCGCCACGGTCGACAGAATTTCACCTGGCAACTCGTTGGAATTTCTGACCAACGCCGCCCACTCGTTGGGCGGATTGCCGGAGGCGAGCATCCGCCGGAACACCTCATAAGGATCGCTCGTGCCACCGCGCTGACGCAGGCTGCGTTCGTCATTGACCCAGGCGTAGACGATGATGCGCGACCGGCTGTCATAGCGGAAGAACAGCCGGAACCGACCGAAGAACTTCGCCCGGAACCAGTGCCGATACGCCTCACCGAGCGTGTTGCCTTGACGGTACTCGTGCCGGGTCGGATCGGACGGGATGATCTCCAGCAAGAGCTTCGCCAGCGCCGCGAAAAGCTTGACGTTGGCATTGGACCGGAAATTCTTCGCATCGGCCCTGCGCGCCCGCCGGCACGCATCGGCCAGAGTTTTCACCTGGCCGATCAGGGCTTCATGGAATAGCAGGGTCCAACCATTGACCACCATGGCCGAGATCTAAAGCGCGACGTCCCCCTCGAGCTTCTCATCAAGATCCACCTCCGGCTCTTTCATGGCTCGCCGCATGGCGGCAACGACGCCGGCGGGCAAATCGCGCACGTTACGACCGGCCGTGATGTCCTTCTCGATAAGCCCGAGAAACGCCGCCAGCGCCGGATCGTGATGCTCGGCCTCTGGATTGTGGACCGTCACCCGTCCCTCTTCGATGCGGTAGGCGATTTTTCCGCCATAGTCGACACCCAGCGCCTGGCGCACTGCCTTGGGTATCGTTGTCTGGCCCTTGGCGGTGATCGTGCTAGTTTCTTCGATGATCGCTGCCATCTTCACCCTCTCAACTCCGCCAGGTGCGATGTAAGGAATTTTCCTTACAATGTCAAGTCCGCCTCCTCGTTTCGGCGGTTTCGTGATCGGGTCGTGTGCCCGCAATTTTCGAGCGGGCCGCCGCCCGAATTCGAGCGCATCGTGCAAAGCTTGGACACCGCCAACAAGGCAACCGAGCTCAGCGATTTCAGCGTATGCACGACCTGGGGCATTGCCGGCAAGAACCTCTATCGTCGGGATTTGATCGCATAGCCGATTCGCTCGCCTCCCTGCAGAGCGCGCCGGATTAGTCGTGAAAATCTGACGCTTGGTACCCTGTGCCAGGGTCTGCAAAGGGTGG
>JAFAHP010000073.1 GCA_019237175.1 Alphaproteobacteria bacterium | reverse complement strand
CGCGCACCCGCTGCGGCCCGGAACGGGCGGTGTGGTCGACATGGACACGGGTAGCCGGCTGACGCGGCCCACCCGTCGAGCGGTCCTTCAATCCGGCCACACGGCGGCGTTGCAAATGATCGAAAATGAAAACTCGGCTGGCGCCGGTATATTCTTTGATAAAGCGCTCGGCTTCCGGGTAGTAGACTCGGCGCACCTCGTCGTCGTCCCAGAAATCCTTGACCGCGGTCTTGTGATCGACCAGCGCAAAGCCTTGCCGGTCGAGGTCGATCTCGGAAACGATCGGCCGCAGGCTGCGGATTTTCATGACGTGCGGGTCGGCCGCCATATTCGAGGAAGCTTCTCCGGGCTCGACCTGGTAGGCGTAATAGCGCGGGCGCTCGGCCATCGGCTTCAGGTAATTCAGCTCGGCTTCGACATAGGGAAGTGCGGCAATGCTCATAATTGCTCCTCCTGATTGCGATGATGGCGTGGTGTCAGAAAAAAGGGAACCTGATTTCGGGCGACAGCTCCGAGCTGTCGGACAGCGGCGCCGGCGGTACCAGCCGCTCCAGCCAATTGCCGAACGCGGCACCAAACTTGCGCAGCCTGCGGTGGAAACCCGACTTTGGCCGCGGCCGCGGTTTCGCTACGATATCGTCGAGCTCGGCGACGATCCGAGCGGCTGCCGCGTCGTGCATCAGCATCGGAGGCCATCCACGCACCGTCTGCCGCCCTGCGACGTCCTTGGTGATCATTACTCCCTCCAGAAGGGCTTGTTGGCGAGAAATTCGGCCTCGGGGCGCGACAGCCCGATATCCGCGAGCATTCGGTCGTCAAGCGCCGCCAATTCGGCCCGCTCCCTGGCGCGGCGATGCCATTGTTTCACCCGGACGAGCGAACGCTTGATGGCTCTCGCCGCGGCATGCTCCAAGCGACCCCGCGGGACTTCGATCAAGGGTACGCGCGCGGGCTCGAACCGCAATACCGTCATGTTAGGACCTCTAAACTGTCAGCGCGCCTAGGCGCGCTTGCGAACAACTGTTTCTCGCCTTAGATAGCCCGTGAGAGCTGTTCTACAAACGAGAGTTTCTCAGCCCAGCTTTAGAAATCCTCATCATCCATGAAAGATCGTCTGCCGCCGCTTTCGGCATTGCGCGCGTTCGAGGCCGTCGCCCGCCATATGAGCTTCAGCAAAGCAGCCAAGGAGCTGTTCGTCACCCCGGCCGCAATCAGTCATCAGATTCATGCGCTCGAGCAGGATCTTGGGGTCAGGCTGTTTCAACGGCTGAACCACTCGATCGAATTGAGCGCCTCGGCCCGCGTATTGCTGCCCGGCCTGTCGGAGGCGTTTGCCGCCATCCGCTCCTCGGTCAGGCGGTTGCACGCGCATAACGACACCGGCAGCCTGACCGTGACCGCGTCGCCGTCATTTGCCGCGAAATGGCTGGTGCTGCGATTGCACCGCTTTCAGGCGCGGTGCCCCGAAATCGATGTGCGGATTTCCGCGACCGACGAGGTCGTCGATCTGACGGAGGGCGATTTCGATATCGCGATCCGCTACGGGAGCGGTGGTTACTCCGGTCTCGATGTCGAACTGTTGTTCACCAACGAGGTGTTCCCGGCGTGCAGCCCGCAACTGCTGACCGCGGGGCTGCCGTTGCGCACGCCCGACGACCTGCGGCATCACGCGCTGATCCACGATCAGGCGATCGAACGCGACCCTCTGGTACCAACTTGGCCGATGTGGCTGAAAGCGGCCGGCGTCAAAGATGCGCCGGCGACGGGCGGGCTCCGCTTCAACAATATGAGCCTGGCGCTCGACGCGGCGATCGCGGGGCACGGTGTCGTGCTGGCTTACAGCACCATCGCCGCCGCCGACCTCGCAGCTGGGCGTCTGGTCCGCCTGTTCTCGTTGGCGCTGCCCGACCAGTTCGCCTATTACATCGTTACCGCACCCGGCGCCGTTGAGCGGCCCAAGGTCCGTGCCTTTCGCGACTGGTTGCGCGAGGAGGCCGGCGGGGAGCGCGCGGCGGCCTCCTCGCCGCCGAGCCAGGGTTAACCCGACTTCGCGGATTGGGGTAAGACCGCACCGCGTCAGGGTAAGACCGTACCGAGCCGATCACTGGTCAGGCAGCAGGCAGCGATCGGGCAATGACGGCGCGC
>JAFAHP010000071.1 GCA_019237175.1 Alphaproteobacteria bacterium | reverse complement strand
ATTGACATAGCGCAACTTGTGCCCGTGGTACGGGTCTGGGTCTTCGTTTCGGCACAACGTGTCGAGCGATTCCCGCGAGCGAGCATAAGGATAGTTGAACACCGGCGAGGTCTTGACTGCCGGCTTCCAATCGACCGGCGCCAGGTTATTGGCGAACCGCGCGGTGTTGTCGCCCTCGGGCCGGGTGACGGTCTGCACGTCCGTCTCGCCCGGCTCGGCAAAGCTGGCATCGAGCAAGCGGACGATCGGAATGTCGAGCCCGTCGAGCCACACCATCGGTTCTTGCGTCTCGTTGCCGTGGTCGTGCCAGGTCCAAGACGGGGTGATCACAAAGTCGCCGGGTCGCATCGTCGTGCGCTCGCCGTCGACGGCGGTGTACGCGCCCTCGCCCTCGATGATGAAGCGCAGGGCCGATTGCGTGTGGCGGTGCGCCGGGGCCACCTCGCCGGGCAGGATCAGCTGCAACCCGGCAAACAGCGAGTGGGTGATCGAGGTCTGGTCCTTGAGACCGGGGTTTTCGAGGATCAGCACCCGGCGGGTCGCCTCTTGCGCGGTGATCAGCCCGCCCGATTGCATCAGATAGGGCCGGATCTCCCGGTAATGCCAGATCGCCGGCAGACAGGGTGTGGTTGGCTGGGCGGTGACCAGGGCGTGCAGCCGCTCCCACAGCGGCGCCATATTGTGGGCGCCTATGCGGTCATAGAAGGCCTCGCGCTCGGGTATCCGCGCGGTAGCCTGCTCCATCGCCATGTTCGTTCCTCCCTTTCAAGCCGCCTTCGCCTGCAGACGTTCGCCGAGCGTAAACCCGAGCTTGCCGAGGTCGGCGATCAGCGCCGCCGATTGCGCCGGGTCGAGCGGCACCAGCGGGGGGCGGACCGCGGCCCAATTCGGGTCGTTGTGGTAGTGCGCCACGATCCGCTTCAGCGCCGGGACCATCGGATAGGCCTGCAACGCCTTGCGTAGGGTTGTGATCTCGGCCTGCAAGGCCTCGGCCTGCGGGCCGCGCCAATTGTCGTAGACCGTCTTGATGCCCGGCACATTGACGTTGCCCGATGCGGTGATGCAGCCGACCGCCCCCTTTCTCAGCCCGTCGAGCAGAAACACCTCCGAGCCCGGGAACACCGCAAAACCCGGAAAGCGCTCGAGCAGCGCCGCAGTGTTGCTCCAATCGCCCGAGCTGTCCTTCAACCCGACCACGGTTTCCGGATAGGCCGTGATCAGGCGGCCGACGAGGTCGAGCGAGAACTCAACCACGGCCATCGGCGGGATGTGGTAGAGGAAGAGCCTCAACGTCGGCGATCCGACCCGGTCGATGACGCTTGAAATGAACGCGAAGATGCCGTCGTCGCTGACCCCCTTGTAGTAGAAGGGCGGCAGCATCAACACCCCGCCGCAGCCATGACCGACCGCGTGACGTACGAGGGTCGTTGCATCGGTCATCGCGCAGGCCCCGGTCCCCGGCATCAGCTTCTCGGCAGGGATCCCGGCCTCGATCAGCCGGTCGAGCAATTCCATGCGCTCGGCCGGCGACATCGAGTTCGCCTCGCTCGTCGTGCCAAAGATCGCGAGCCCACCCGCACCCTGATCGAGTAGCCAACGGCAGAAGCTAACGAAGCGCCCGGCATCGGGTTCGCCGTTCGGCGTGAAAGGGGTTAAAACGGGGACCAGCACCCCGCTGAAAGGCTGCGACGGCATGTTTCGGGCTCCTTAGGCGTTACGCTGATGTCGATGTCACTAAGCGCGGCCGTGCCGGTTGCGTCAACTCCCCTCTGAGCTGCGGCGAAGGCGATCTCCCCTGTAAAAACGGGAAAACAGGGCGAATTTTCCTTCCGGCGCTGGGCCATGGCCGATAAATAACGTCAAATCAAACACTTAAATGGGATTCTGATGCGAACGAACAGGGGGCCGATATCGCCTAGCAGGGGGGCCGAATCGGCCTATCAGGGTGGTAACAGGGTGGCTCGGCGCTTCGGGCGAACGGAACGGATTTGGCACCTTCCCCGCCAGCAACGACACCATACGCAACGATTTTGGTGTCAAGATGGCCGGCTCACAACACGCTCAGCATTTCGGCGACGAGCGAATGACGGACGATGTCGCCTTCGCCGAGCCGGACTACGGCAACATTCGCGATCGGCTCGAGCCGGCGGGCGATTTCGGCGAGCCCGGAAAGACCATCGAGGAGATCGCTCTGATCCGGGTCGCCGGTGACCACCATCGTCGAGTGCCAGCCCAACCGCGTCAGTATCATCTTGATCTGCCCATAGGTGCAGTT
>JAFAHP010000797.1 GCA_019237175.1 Alphaproteobacteria bacterium | reverse complement strand
CGCGTCCTGCATCGCCACCTGCAGCCGGCGGCCCTGTCCGGTGGCTTTACGCTCGTAGAGCGCGCCCAGGATGCTGATCGCCATCAGCATGCCGGTGCCGGTGTCGCCCAACGACGGGCCGGGCTTGCAGGGCGGGCCGTCGGGCTCGCCGGTGACGCTCATGGTACCCCCGCAGGCCTGCGCGATCATGTCAAAAGCGAGGTTCCGTTCGTACGGGCTGCCCTCGCCGAAGCCTTTGACTTGGCAATAGATGATGCCCGGGTTGAGGGTGCTGATCGCGTCGTAACCGAGGCCCAGCCGCTCGATCGTGCCGGGCGCCATGTTTTCGATCATGATATCGGCGCGGCGCGCCATATCCTTGACCAGGGCCAAGCCGCGCTCGGATTTGAGGTCGATCGTGACTGACTTCTTGTTGGCGTTGAACTCGAAGAAATAATACGAATCGGCGCCCGGCCGTCCAGGGAAGTTGGTGCGGCCGGGTTCGCCGCCCTGCGGGTTCTCGATCTTGACGACTTCCGCGCCGAGCCAAGCGAGCGCTTCGGTGCACGAGGGCCCCGCCTCGAACTGGGTCAGATCGAGTACCCTGACCCCGGCAAGACATGTCAACGGCGCACCGGTTTCATCCATCGCTCAACTCCTCCATAGCGTTCGATCGGCACGATAGCGCAGGCCCTGCCGCGACGGAAATCGCTTCTCCGCCGGGTCCGCTATCAAGACGAGTGCGCCCTGTTGCGATCTCGGCCAGCGTTCTGATAGACCCGCTGCTGAACAATGCTCAGGAGGAACCATGCCAGAGACCGCAGTCTGGAATTTTCGGCAGTTGGCGCACCACGAGCTCGACGGCTTTGGCGGTATCGGTGAGGGCATGTCGATCCAGATCGCCAAGGACGGGCGCCGCATCCTGTGGCTGGCACACGAAAGCGCGCCAAAGAACTTCACCGGGATCGATGTCAGCGACCCGCGCGCCCCCAAGATTGTCGCCCGCACCGACCTGCCGCAATCGCATATGCGCTCGAATTCGCTGGAGACGGTCGGCGACATTCTTGCCGTCGCCTATCAGACCAAGGAGAAGGGTCAGCAGCCTGCGGGCTTTGAATTGTTCGACATCTCGGTCCCGGAGAACCCCCGCTCGATCACGTTTTTCGACTGTTCGGGGCCGGATTCGCGCGGCGTCCATCAGCTGTGGTTTGCCGATGGCGAATATATCCACATGAGTTCGGGGGCTTCCGACTTCAAACCAACGCACCCGAAGGACGACCAATTTTATCGGATCATCGACGTCAAGAACCCGGCAAAGCCGGTCGAGGTCGGCCGGTGGTGGCTGCCCGGTACGCGCCAAGGGGACAGCGCAGCGCCGCCGGTGCGGCATCCCGAGGGTGCCGACACCGGTTTTCGTCCGCACAACACCAATGTCTACCCGGAGCGGCCGGATCGCGCCTATCTCGGCTATATCGACGGCGGGCTCGTCATTCTCGACATCTCGGACAAGGCGCAGCCGAAGATGGTGGCGCGCTGGGACTACCATCCGCCTTATCACGGTTTTACCCACACCGTCGTCCCGTTCTTCGATCGTGGCCTGCTGATCATCAGTGACGAGTGCGTGCGCACCGAGGGTGCCGATTGGCCCAAGCTGGTGTGGATTGTCGACAGCCGGACCGAAGAGAACCCAGTGCCGATCGCGACCTGCCCGCTGCCGCCGCTCGAAACCTACCAGCGGCGCGGCGCCCGCTATGGCGCCCACAACCTCTACGAGAATGTGCCAAAGCCCAATGGGTGGAAATCGGATCGCGTCGTGCTTGCGACCTATTTCAACGGCGGGCTGCGCGCATACGACACCTCGAACCCCTATCAGCCGGCCGAGATCGGTTATTTTGTGCCGGAACCGCCAAGGGGCGCGCCGAGCGGTGCCATTCAGATCAACGACGTGTTTGTTGACGAGCGCCAGGTGGTGTACACGGTCGACCGCCATGTCGGCGGTCTTTACACACTAGAGATGGATTTCTGAGGATACGCCGGAGGCCGCCCCGGTTGAGAGACCGGGGCGGCACCGGGCTCAATACTTTGCCCACCGGCGGCGCTCCAAACAGAAATCGGTAATCGACCCGATTTCTACACGGGTTGTTGTGGCGAAGTTTGGACGTATTTTGGACAACGGTTGATCCTCCAACGGTATTAGGGTTAAGGGGTAACGGATAAGGCTATCTCCGCCATGCCGACATCCCGATACCGAGACGAGGAGCAAATTCCACCATTGCAATGGCGCCCGGCATCGCGCGCTGCGAGTGCAGACCCGCGCGAATGGCGCGGACCATCCGCCACGGAAAGAGTGAAGGCCGCGCTGCTGACGCCGGGCTTCAGGTATTCGTGGACCCGCCTTGCGGCCGTGAGCGGAGCGCTGATCCTAACGCCATTGGTGCTGTGGTGGGCGTTGATCCGCGGGGCGACCGCACTGATTGCGCTCTTCTGATCGGCTGAAGACGTCACAACTCCCGGCTGGGTCGTCCCGGAACAATCGCCGGGATACCTGCTCTCGGTGCGAAGCGAGCCACGGCTCGCCGCCGCCGGATCCCCGGCAAAGGGGGTTCCGGGCCGGCCCTCGTGCCCGCTATATCTGTATCCGGCCAAACGAGATCGTCGTCCCCGCGAAAGCGCGCCCAGGCTATCCCGTCGCTACCACTGTTCGGGGGTGCTGGTAAAATACGCCGAACGGAGACCCGTCACCGGCGTATCGTTACTGGATGAATGGAGGCCCTCGGCTGCGGTGGTTGGACGGCGTGCCTCTGTGCCCTTCTAAAACAAGAATGGTCGCGCTAGCCGGTGCGGCGACTTGCGGGAGCTGGCCAGAACGTCGTCTCTTGGAGATGGTAGGGCCACCGCACGCGGTCGATGGCCAACCGACCGCGCGGGTGCCGGCGCAAAGCCGAGGCGGTGACGACCCATTCCTCGGGATGCCATGTTTTGGGGAGCGGCCGACTGGTCAACCCTACCGGGAAATCAGGGCCGCGCACCGGCGATGTCAAAGGAGATTATGATGACCGACGACCCCGCCTGGTCGCTCGCGCAGCACGTCTGCCGTACTGGGTATGCCGACCTGCCTGCGAGCGCCATTCAATCCGCCCGCCGCGATATTCTCGATACCTTTGGCTGTATGCTCGGCGGCAGCGGTTCGCCGGGGATCGCCGAACTTTGCGGTGTGATTGGTGGTTGGAGCGGGCGCGAGGAAAGCCGCGTGCTGCTGCGCGGACTTCGCCTGCCGGCGCCGCAGGCGGCACTGCTCAACGCCAGCATGGGCCACGCATTAGACTTTGACGACACACTGGATACCGGCGGCTCCATTCATCCCGGGGTCTCGGTGCTCGCTTGCGCCTTGGCGCTGACCGATAGGCGGGGCGGGGTCAGCGGACGTGATGTCTTATTGGCCGTGGCGCTGGGGTTGGATGTATCATGCCGCATCGCTCTGGCGAGCACGCTCGATCGTGGTTGGCACCGTACCGCTGCGATCGGCGTGTTTGGCGCCGCGGCGGCCGCCGGAAAGATTATCGGACTGACCCCGCCGCAGATGCTGCATGCTTTGGGCATCGCCTACGCTCACGCTGCCGGCAATCGTCAATGCATTCTCGATGGGGCCCTCACGAAACGCCTGCAGGCCGGCCAGGCGGCGAGCGCCGGGGTGTTCTCGGCAGTTTTGGCGCAGACCGGGTTCACCGGCGCGCAAAATATCTTCAATGGTCGCTTTGGTTTTTTCGAGCTGTATCAGCCCAACGGGCA
Organism: Alphaproteobacteria bacterium; assembly: GCA_019237175.1. Classification (GTDB taxonomy): domain Bacteria; phylum Pseudomonadota; class Alphaproteobacteria; order ATCC43930; family CGMCC-115725; genus AP-15. The sequence continues at coordinate 1,226 of JAFAHP010000797.1, read as the reverse complement.
CGATGCCTCGCTGCTGTTGCGTGATCTGGGGACGGTGTTTTGCGGAGAGGCGCTGAGCTACAAGCCCTACCCCTGCGGGCGCCCGTTGCACGCTGCGATCGATACAGCGCTGGCGGCGCGGGCTCACCTCGGGATTGCGGGCGGCCACGACATCGAAGCAGTCACGATCGAAGCTGATCCCGCTGGCCATGCCGAACAATTCGGCGGCGCGCCGGCCAAACGCCGTCCGACGCAGGTGGTGGAGGCGCAGTTCGCCCAACCCTTTCTGGTTGCCACCGCTCTGGTGCGCGGCAAGGTCGGGATCGCCGATGTCGCCGGACTGGGTGATACGGATGTGTTGGCCCTTTCGGACCGGATTGCGGGTGTGGCGCGGGAAAGCCGAGCGAGAGGGTCGCTCAGCATTACAGTGCGGCGGACCGGTGGGCACTCCGTCACCATCGAGGCCGCAGACCCAATAGGATCGCCGCAAAGGCCGCTAAGCGATGCCCAGTTGGAAGCCAAGTTCCGCGATTGCGCACACAACGCGCTGCGGCAGTTGCCCGAGGCCGAAATTGATGCGGCACTTGCAAAGGTCAAGTGCTTGGAAACGGTAGCCGACGCGCGCGGTCTATTGGCGCCACTGGCGAAGTGAAGAGCGTAATCCTATTGCAAGTCCGATTGTTGCGGCCCCTACCGTATCAGAGCACGACGATATCGTCCTCCCCGACATCGCGGGCTGTGGCATAGCGCCAAACGAACAGAAGCGCCTTATGGTTGTAGGATCATGGCCCTGACCGGGTTCGTAAATCAACCGCGGTCCTTGGCGTGCGGAACTCGCCGTCAGTGTCTTTACGCGCGTTTTCGGGCGAGTTTCGCGGCGCTTTCTGCTGAATTGCCGCTGCGGCTGAAATCTGTTCACCCGATACGCCTGTCTCATTTAAGCCGCTGCGCCGCGATGCGGAGGGTAGTGCCGGTCGGGAGGCGATGCGGTGATCTAAGTCTAAGCCCGCGAAGGATGGGGCCCCGCATCGCGGAAGCCGGTGCCGATGCGTGCTCGACGCATGCGCCAGATTGCGCCGCCACCCCGACAAGGACGAGGTTGCTGCCGCAGGAATGGGAGCGGTGATGGGGCGCCAAGCGGCGATATTCCCGATGGTCAGATACCAATTCGGTGGCACTTCGGGCTTCTGTTCCCGGGTGCCGCACTTGCGCTCGCCAATGCAGCCGTGTTAAGGGCTTGCTCCGCA
>JAFAHP010000595.1 GCA_019237175.1 Alphaproteobacteria bacterium | reverse complement strand
TGGCCGCGGGGGCTAGCCCCGATCTTGCTCTATACGCCGGCGGCGCGGCGAAGGGCGCGCAGGCGCAGGCCGGGGGCGGGGCGTTCGAGCAACACTTCGCGGCGGAAGCGCACCAGCCGCGCCGGACGGCCGCCGGTCTTGGCGGAGATCCCGCCGGTTTCCTCGACCAGCCCTTGCTGCTCGACGAGGCGACGAAAGTTTTGCTTGTGCAATCGCACGCCGGAAAGCGTCTCGACCGTGCGCTGCAATTGCAGCAACGTGAACGACGGCGGCATCAGCTCGAAAACCACCGGCCGGTATTTGATCTTGCCGCGCAGCCGGCCGATCGCGGTGGCGAGGATGCGCCGATGGTCGGCCGCCATCGGTACCCCCGAGACCGGTGCGTCATCGATCGGCGGCTCTCGGCCGAGCACGCGGCGGGCTTCCTCGACGAGACCGGCCTCGTAGAGGAGTTCGTAGCGTTCGAGGACCAGTTCCTCATTCCACGAAGCGGCAAAGGCGAGGCCAAAACGCTCGGCGCGCATTTGCCGCTGCGCTCCGCTAGGTGCGGCCTCGGCCCAGCGCTCCAGCCGCTCTTCGAGCGGCGCCAGTGCCGCCGGCTTGCCGCCTCGCCAATCTTCCCACGGAAAATAGCGGTACCAATTCTGCCAAACCGCTTCGACGGCACCTCCGGGCTGCGCCTCGCGGGCCAACGCCAGATACGCCACGGTCAGCGCTCGGGTCGGGCGGGCGTTGCCGGTTTCCACGCGGTCACGGTCGCCAAAGGTGTAGAGCTGCTCGACATAGCCGAGCTTTTGGCTGGTCTGACGCTCGACCCAAGCGCGCAGTCCGACCTCAAGCGTGCGATGCTCGACTTCGAGGGGACCGGCAGGTAACGCCTCGACCCCGTCGCCGAAGCGCAGTGTCAAGACACGCGGCTCGTCGACCGTTGCCGCCACAATAACGGCGCTGAGGCGAATCGACAGCGAAGCCCGTCCGCCGACGCGCACAGCCGGCCGGGGGGTCGTTGACGGCGCCACACCGGCCGGGAGGCTCTGCATGCGCGCTAATCACCTCCGAAAATCTGAATTATGCATCATAGCATAAAGCACGAGACGCGGCCGATTCAGGTGTTACGCGAGGCGAAGGTATTTCTGTTCGAGCGCGCGCCAGCGCGCGGTGGCGACCGCGTCTTCCCGCTCTTGGAAGGTGGCAAGTTCGTCTTCGATGCGGCTGGTGTCGCCATCCTTCTTCAACACCGCCAACACCTTCTGCGCGGCGCGAATCGCGGCGCGATGAGTCTGCGACGGATAAATGCCGAGGCGAAACCCCAATGTTTCGAGTTCCAGCGCCGGCACCATCGGGGTCTTGCCGCCCTCGAACACATTGACCAGAGCGGGCCCGGCGACACAGCGCGCAACGATACGCAATTCTTTGCGGTTCTGCGGCGCCTCGACAAAGCCGACATCCGCTCCCGCTTCGAGATAGGCGTTGACGCGGTCGATCGCGGAGTCGAGCCCCTCAACCGCACGTGCATCGGTGCGCGCGATGACGACCAGATCGGGATCCTGTCGGGTGTCGACAGCGGCCTTGATCTTGCCGACCATTTCATCGCGCGAAATCACTTCCTTGCCCTCGTAATGGCCGCATTTCTTGGGCGATACCTGATCCTCGAGGTGAAAGGCGGCGACCCCGGTTTTTTCGTACTCGCGGACGGTGCGGATCACATTCAGCGCATTGCCATAGCCGGTGTCGGCATCGGCGATGACCGGGATCCCGACCGCCTCGACGGTCAGACCGATAAAATGGACGTTTTCGGACAATGTCAAAATGCCCAGATCGGGATAGCCGTTCGCGCGCGAGTAGCCACCACCGGTCAAATACACCGCCGCGAACCCGGCTTGTTCGACAAGCCGAGCGGTCAGGGGATCGTAGGCGCCGGGAACCATTGTGTAACCGGTGCGCCGGATCAGCTGGCGCATTTGTTGCCGCGTCGTCATGCCGTCTCATCCTTCTCCATGGGGCCAGCCGAAGCCGACGCCCCCTCGGAGCAATATTGACAGCATCGTGCGAATGGAGCCGGTATAAATTTCGGCCTTCCCCGTAGGCAATCGAAAGAAGGAGAAAAGGGTGGCGCAAGCGCACATTATCGACGGCAAGGCGATCGCCGCCGAGCTATGCCAAAGCGTTGCCGCCGCTGCCGCCCGGCTGCGCGAAACACATGGTCTCGTGCCAGGTCTCGCGACCATCATGGTCGGCGACGATCCCGCGAGCCACAGCTACGTCCGCGCCAAAGGCACGGCTTGCGCCAACGCCGGCCTCGTCAGGTTTGAGCACCGCTTACCGAGCGACATCAGCGAAGCCGCACTGATCGCGGAAATCGCGCGGCTCAACGCCGATGAGCGCATCGACGGCATTCTGGTGCAACTGCCTTTGCCGGCGCAGATTGACACGCATCGGGTGATCACAGCGATCGACCCGGCAAAGGACGTCGACGGGTTTCACCCGATCAATGTCGGCCGGTTGTGGACCGGGACTTGGGGTTTAGTTCCGTGCACGCCGCAAGGCTGCCTGATTTTGCTGCGCTCGGTGCGGCCCGATCTCGCCGGCGCCGAAGCCGTCGTCCTCGGCCGCTCCAACATTGTCGGCAAACCGATGGCGGCGTTGCTGCTGGCCGCCGATTGCACCATAACATCGATCCACTCGAAAACCCGCGATGCCCCGATGATCGTGTGGCGCGCCGACATCGTCGTCGTAGCGGTCGGGCGGCCGCTCTTGGTTCGCGGTGACTGGATCAAGCCCGGTGCCATCGTCATCGATTGCGGGATCAACGCGGTGTCGACACCCGATGGCCGCAGCCGCATTGTCGGCGATGTCGATTTTGCAGCCGTGCAAAGGGTTGCCGGCGCGGTCACGCCGGTGCCGGGTGGGGTCGGACCGATGACGATCGCCTGTCTCTTACGCAATACGCTGGCGGCGGCGTGTCGGCGCCGCGGCCTCGCCGATCCGCTGCCGCTCTAGCGGCGCGGACGCTTCGCGTGTCCGCAGGCGGGGACCGCCTGATGCGGTCCCGGCTTTGTCGTGAAAATTGCTCCCGGAAGCGGCCTGGGATCGGCCCGGATCTTCGCCTGGCTTTAGTCCCGGACGGCGAGGCGGTATCCTGGATGGAGCGGTGTTCGACTTTTGACATGCTCGCGCTCGGAGAGGCAGGTGATTTGGCCGCCGCTGCGATTTCCGGATAAGTTTCCACCGATGCGGCTGTATCTATCCGCATTGGTATTGGGATTGGCGGCGCTGTTGCTGATCGGCTCGGGTTCGGGTGCCTGGCCGGCCGAACCCCCCGGTGCGACGATAGTTTTACAGCTGCCGCCGTCGATGCCGCCCGACGCCGTACGAGCCCTCCTCGCCGAACTCGCCGCCAAGGGCGCGCGGCCAACCCCAACCCGAGGAGCCGATCCGCCCCGAGCGGTGTCTCCGACGCCGGCGACGAGTGCCGGGTTGGCGACGGATATCTGGGCGAACACAATGGAGGCGCTGCGGTCTCTGCCGCTGCTGGCCGCGGCGCCGCAGCGCTGGGCTGCCCTCACCGCAGCCGAGGGCGTCCCGCGCAAAGCCGCCATCCGCTTTTGGATCATGGCGCTTGCCGGTTTGGCGGCGCCGCCGCTGATCGGGCAATTCGCGCGTCGGCTGTTCGACAACCGGCGACGGCCCGTGGTCGAGCCAGGACTGATGCCGCGGTTACACGCCGGAGGCGTCACGCTTCTGATCGCGCTCGCCAGTCTCGCCGTGTTCGGCGTTGCCTACTGGGCGGCGCTGCTTTTTGCCTCGTCGGGCGGTCCGGTCCTGGAACAGACCGCCGACCACCTGGTGTGGGCCGTGCTCAAATGGCGACTGCTTATAATTGCGCTGGCGGTCATCGTGTCGCCTTACCGCCCGGACCTTCGACTGGTTGCCATCGGCGACGCCGACGCGGCCATCTGGTCGCGCTGGGTCGCGGTGTATCTCGCACTCAACCCGGCGATCGTCTTTGCGATCTGGTTTGTCGAGCGGCTCGGCTTTGGCCAGGAGGTGGTATTCGGCGCAGCCTTTGCCTTTTCACTGCCGATCACCGCGTACAAAATAGCGATGTATTGGGCGATCCGGCATCCGGTCGCGCGCGCGATCCGCGCCGCCACCGGTGTCGCGTGTACGCGGTTCCGGCGAGGTCTCGCATCCATCTGGCACTGGCTGTTCATCGGACTGGCGATTGTCGTGATGGTCGTGGCGACGATCGAGTTCGCGCTGGGCAAGGGTGCTTGGGTCACTGCCGCCGCGGCGGCTACGCAGGGTGTTATCGTAGTTCTTGCCATCATCTGGCAGGTGGGCCAGAAACTCATCCCTAGATTGTTTGTCCCCGGTGACGCCGAGCTTGGCGTGACGTTGCGCCGGGCCCGCTTCGAGCGGGCCTTGCTGCAATTGTTCGATGCGTTTTTATGGATCGTCGGCGCTGCCTGGCTCGCGCAAACCTGGGGTCTCGATTTGATCGATCCGGCGCCGGGCAGCATCGAACGGCTGTTTGTGCGACCGGTCCTGGAAGCGGCGGCTACGATTGTCGGTGCTTGGATCCTGTGGACGGCGCTCAGTGCCGTAATCGATGAAAAAATGCCGCAAGCGATGGGGCCGGGAGGCGAGGAGGAAGCCGCGACGGGTCAAGTCTCGCGGGTCGGCACTCTATTGCCGTTGATCCGCAACATGGTTCTGATCGGGCTGGCCGTCGTCGCGATCATCGTCGCATTGTCGACGCTCGGCCTCAATATCGGGCCGTTGCTGGCGGGCCTTGGGGTGGTTGGGATCGCGGTCGGCTTTGGCGCCCAGACTTTGGTGCGCGATGTGATCTCCGGCATCTTTTTCTTGATGGAGGACGCGTTTCGCGTCGGCGAATACATCGATGCCGGCCGGCTCAGAGGAACCGTCGAAGGGATGTCGTTACGTTCGGTCCGACTGCGGCACCAAAACGGCCAGATCCATACGATCCCGTTTGGCCAGGTTCAGGCGGTGACCAATTTCAGCCGCGACTGGTCGGTCGTGAAATTCAATCTGCACCTCGAGCCGACGGTCGATATCGAGACCGTGCGCCGGACCGTCAAACGCGTCGGCGAGGAACTGCTCGATGATCCCGAGATCGGCGGCGAGTTCATTCAGCCGCTGAAAATGCAGGGTGTGGTCGATGTGATGCAGAGCGCCCTCGTCGTCCGCTGCAAATTTACCGCGACGCCAAACCGTCCAACCTATCTGCAGCGCCAAGCACTGCGCCGGCTGATCGAGGCGTTTGCGGCCGCCAATCTGCACTTTGCCGCTCCCAACGTTACGATGCAGCTTTCGCCGGCGGCCGGCTAGTTAACGGCATCGCTTCGACGCATCGTAATACGCCGTAACAAACATAGTGATTTAGCGATCCGAGCCATCGGCCGCGGGATAGATTGCGCAATGGCAACACATCTGCGAAGGCGCGATAACAGGTCCCTCTATTTGAGGTTTAGCGAAATCGAATATTCCCGACTCCCAGCTGATAGCCACATGCTCAACCATAGATTAAAAAAGAAACATGATTTTTTCGTGAAACGTCCACGACGGTCGTATCATTCGTTTTTCAGCAACATTCATTTGCCATAGCGCGGCCGATGGAACATTGCGCCGATTCGTTTGTTTGCTTGCGTGACCAGAAGTTCAAGGAGGTCATTGGTCATGAGGCTTAAAGCTTTGGCGACTGCGGTCGCGGCGGGCGGTTTGCTGGCGTTGACGGCGGCGGGTCCGGCGGCCCTGGCACAACCAGCCGGGAATTCCTGGGTGCTACAGAACGGCCAGTGGGTGTGGTCGCCGCAGGTGAACGTTCAGAAAAGCGAGCGCTACCACCACTTGATTGAGCATAATCGCGGGTTCCGCGAGGCGCGGATGAGCAGGGAGTGCGGTCCGATCACCGATCCGCAGCTGCACCAGCAATGCCTGGACAGCTTCGCCCAGTTCTCGCCGTATGGCGGCAATACCCCGACTTACGCTGGGATAAACGTCCCGAATTACGGAAGCAGCGCCGGGCCCAACTACCCGACCAGCTCGGGTCAGTGATCCCCGCCCTGATCTAATCGAACCCTCCCCTCCCCGGCGCCGGACCGGGAACCGGGGATTCCGGGAGGAGAGCGTGGGAAGGGCGGAGGCCGCCGGTTCGGGCGGCCTTCGTCCGTCAGCCGCCGAGGATGTAGCGGTCGATCGCGGCGGCAGAACCGTCTTCGTCGTTTGACAATGTGACCGCGTGCGCCAG
>JAFAHP010000498.1 GCA_019237175.1 Alphaproteobacteria bacterium | reverse complement strand
GCGGGGCTAGCCGCATGATGTGGGCATCTGCCAAGCCCCATATAATCGCTTTGGCCGGGCTCGACCCGGCCATCCACGAGCTACCACCGACATCTCACCGGTTTTCGTGGATCCCCGGGTCACCCCCGGGTTTTCGTCCGACGGGCCGTCACTGGCGTAGCCCGGGGGCGGGGATGACGATGCGAAGGGGCTCTATGAACTGGAGTGGAAACAATCGAGGATCACATGTCGGAGAAACCGATGATCACCTTCGATACCGATCCCGCCCGGTACCGGCACTGGCGGCTCACGTTCGACGGGCCGGTTGCGACATTGGCGCTCGATGTCGATGAGGAGGGCGGGCTTGCCGGAGGCTATCGGCTCAAGCTCAATTCCTACGATCTCGGTGTCGATATCGAGCTGGCGGATGCGCTGAACCGCGTCCGCTTCGAGCATCCCGAAATACGGGTCGTGGTGCTGGCGAGCCGCAAGGAGAGAGTGTTCTCGTCGGGCGCCAACATCTACATGCTCGGGCAAGCGAGCCACGCGCAGAAGGTCAATTTTTGCAAATTCACCAACGAGACCCGCAACGGCATCGAGGATTCGAGTGCCAATTCCGGCATCAAATTTCTCGCCGCGATCAATGGCGCCTGCGCGGGCGGCGGTTATGAGCTGGCGCTCGCTTGCGACGAGATCGTCATGGTCGACGACCGCTCGAGCACCGTGAGCCTGCCGGAGGTGGCATTGCTTGGGGTATTGCCGGGAACCGGCGGGCTGACCCGGATTGTGGACAAGCGCAAGGTGCGGCGCGATTTGGCCGACGTGTTCTGCACGACCGCCGAAGGGGTGCGCGCCGATCGCGCCAAGGCTTGGGGGCTGGTCGACCATGTAGCACCACCGGCCCGCTTTGCGCAACTCGTTGCCGAGCGCGCGCAGGCGCTGGCGGCGCTCGGCGACCGGCCGAGCGATGGCGCCAGTGTGGCGTTGCCCCCGCTCGCGCGCCGCATCGGTGACGCGGGCTGGCAATACCGCTGGGTCGCGGTCGAGATCGCGCGCGACGAGCGTATCGCTACGATCACGGTAACCGGTCCCGTCGATACGCCAGGTGATCGCGACGGCATTCTCGCCGCGGGAGCCCGCTGGTGGCCGCTCCAGATGGCGCGCGAATTGGACGACGCGATGTTGCTATTGCGGGCGAACGAGCCCGAGATCGGAACCTGGGTGCTTAAGACCCGTGGCGAGCTTTCGGCCGTGGTGGCGAGCGACGCGGCGATCGCAGCGCAATGCGATCATTGGTTCGTGCGTGAAACCATCGGACTTTTGCGCCGGACGTTGCAGCGCCTCGACGTCTCCTCGCGCAGCCTTTATGCGATCATCGAACCGGGTTCGTGCTTTGCCGGCAGCCTTTTCGAATTGGCGCTCGCCGCCGATCGCAGCTACATGCTGGCCGAAGGGCCGCAGATCGCGCTCAGCCCCCTCAATTTCAGCGGCCTCGAAATGATCAACGGCCGCACCCGGCTGGCGGCCCGATTCAACCGGGAGAAGGCCGAACTGACCGAGGGCGTGCGCGATGCCACCGCGGCATTGGAGCAGGGGCTGGTGACCTTCACGCCGGACGAGCTCGATTGGGACGACGAGATCCGGCTGGCACTCGAAGAGCGGACGAGCCTGTCGCCTGACGCACTGACCGGAATGGAAGCCAGTCTGCGCTTTGCCGGGCCCGAGACGGGTGCGACCAAGATCTTTGCGCGGTTGTCGGCGTGGCAAAACTGGGTGTTCTCGCGGCCCAACGCGGTCGGCGAAAACGGCGCCTTAAAACGCTACGGCAGCGGCGCCAAGGCGCGGTTCGATTGGGAGCGGGTGTGATGCGCTGCCAACCCAATCTTAATCCAGGCTTAAATTCGACGATCACCTTGGAGGGATGCGCACGTTTTGGGCAACGGTTCCGACCATTGCGTTTGCCGTCGTTGCAGGCATCGCCATCGCATATCCAGCGGGGTGAATTTGGAAAGCGTCGTGCTGCGGCCCGATGAAAGTTTCAGCGCCACTGCTGCGCCCGTAACCGAATCCCAATCAAGGCGCCTGCTGCAAGGAGGCCAGGTCAGCGGAAAGCTCTCAGGGGACACAATCACGGTTACGTTCCAAAGCGGCAATCCTATTTGCGGAACCCGAGAAGCGAAAGGCACCCGCGTAAGTCAATGAAGATGTCATCCGGCACCAGGAGTAGGGCGGATTAGCGGAAGCGCAATCCGCCGGAAATTTTTGGCGGGATACGCCCCGCTATCCCACCCTACCTGACTAGATCTATTTAAATATTCATCACACCGGCGTAGGCCGGTGCCCATGGCTGCCATGGATCCCGGCCTACGCCGGGATGACCAAAATAGAATAGCCTCGGGTCCGAGCAGTGGAGTCAATAACTTAGCCTAAGCCGATCGAACCTTCCAATTCCAAAATACCCCTCACCAACCGTTCTGGCCTTCCCCAATTGGTTCCAATTGAGAAAGAAGAGGGAAACGGGCGCAGCCGCGACGCCACGCGATCAGCGCTTGCTACTGCGCCTTTGCCTGCAATTGTTGGCGCCGCAATGCCCGGCCGGGGCGCTCGCCGCTGGCCTTGCCTTCTGCCCAAACCGGTCGGCCGTTGACAAAAACGTATTCGATGCCGGCGGCGGGTGTCGTCGGGTGTTCGAAGCTGGCGCGGTCGATGACGGTGGCGGGGTCGAACACCGCGATATCGGCGTAGGCGCCAGCGGCCACCGCGCCGCGCCCGCTGAGGCCGAACCGGGCGGCCGGCAGTCCGGTCATCCGCCGCACCGCCTCCTCGAGGCCGAACAAGCCCAGATCGCGGCAATAATGGCCGAGGACGCGCGGAAAGGTGCCCCACAGCCGCGGATGCGGATGAAAATCGTGCGGCAGCCCGTCCGAGCCGATCATTGTATGCGGGAAGCTCAACACCCGCCGCACGTCGGGCTCGTCCATCGTCCAATAAATTGCCCCGGCCGGCTGCAGGCGCTCGACCGCCTCGTCGATACCCACACCCCAATCGGCGGCGATTGCCGACAAATCGCGCCCGGCTTGCTCGGGGGCGCGCTTTGACCAGGTGACCATCACTTTCGAAGCGCGCCCGGCTTGACCGGCGCTCAATACCGTCGACGAGGCGATGTAGGGGTAGGCGTCGAGCCCAATCTCCTGCCGCGCGATCGCCGCCGCGATGACGGGCAGGGTTTGTGCCGTGCGTCCGAAATTCGCCCGTCCGATGGTTTTGTGATGCGAGATCACGACCGGAACCCCGGCCGTGCGCCCAACCGCAAAACTCTCTTCGAGGCTGTCGAGCACACGGTCGCCCTCGTTGCGCATATGCGTCGTATAAATGGCACCGGCCGGGCGCAACAGCGCCGCCAACGCCTCGATCTCAGAGGCCGGGGCATGTTCGGCCGGGGCATAGGCGAGGCCGCTCGACATGCCGATGGCACCGGCGTCGAGCGCTTCCTGCAGCAATTCGCGCATTTGCGCGATTTCGGCAGGTTCGGCCGGCCGGTCGAGCGCGCTCATCGCGCCGATGCGCAGGGTCGTGTGGCCCACGAGGCAGGTCGCGTTGAGTGCCGCGGGGTTGCGATCGAGATTGGAGAAATAATCGGCAAAGTGCGGGTATCGGTAATCGGCGGCGTCGCCCAGCAGATCGAGGGGTGGTAGAGGGGCATCATCGAGTGTGAGCGGCGCCAGGCTGATCCCGCAATTTCCGACGACGACCGTCGTGACCCCCTGGCTCGCCTTTGCCGCCATTTCCGGGGTCGCGAACAAAGCCCGATCGTCGTGCGTGTGCACGTCGATAAAGCCGGGTGCCACCACCTTGCCGGAGACGTCGATCTCGCGCGCCCCGGTACTCCTGCCGACCGCACCGACCTCGGCGATATGGTCGCCGGCGATGGCGATATCGGCGCGAAACCGCGGCCGGCCGCTGCCGTCGATGACGTCGCCGCCGCGCAAGATCCAATCCGTCATGTCAAGCCGTGTCCTCAAAATCACCCGCCGGGAAAGATGAGGTATTCGAGATCGTCACCCGCCGCCAACAAGCGGTATCACAGCAAGCTCCGCCAATGCCAGTTGCGGGGCCACGATCAGCGTGTAGAAAGTTGCGATTTCGCAACGCCAGCATAGGCCCGCCCACCAGCTGTTGGCATCGATGGCGACATAGGCGGTCTGGCCGGGAGCGAGCCCGAAATGAGCAAACTGGCTTGGGGCGACGCCCCGGCTGTCGACGGTGACCTCATAATTCCCCGGCGGCACATCGCGATAAAAGGCGCGTCCCAGGAGTGCGACGCCGACAATCTGGCCGTTGATCCGGACATAAGGCGTTTCGCGCGTGATCTCGGGTAAATCGGTTCGGAAGATCCAGATTCG
>JAFAHP010000468.1 GCA_019237175.1 Alphaproteobacteria bacterium | reverse complement strand
ATAGGGCGGCAGTTCGGCTCCCTCACCCGCATTGAAACGGGCCAGACGAAGGGCGCAGCACACCGCGAAGAACAGCACGATGGCCCAGCCGACGCCTTGCAACGCCGACATCGTCCAGAGATAGAGAACAGCGGCAGGGGCTACGCCAAAACTGATGAAATCTGATAAGCTATCGAGTTCGGCGCCAAACCTTGATGTCGCCTTCAATAGGCGGGCCATGCGGCCATCGAGGCCGTCGAAGATGCCAGCTGCGATGATCGCGAAAACCGCACCCTCGAAATTCCCGCCCATCGCAAAGCGCATCGCGGTCATCCCAGCGCAGAGCGCCAGAAGGGTCAGGACGTTCGGGACCATGCGGTTGACGGACAAGCTGGAGAGCGGGCGCACCCGCGGCCGCCGCAACCTGTTCCGACGCATCCTCAATCCGCGCTTTTTGACAAAACCCGCCATCTAATCGTCACCCCTCACGAAACGTGCCCCCAAGGTAATTGTTTCGGCTCGTGCGGCACAAATCCCCGTGTTCCGGTGCTTTTTCCAGAACTCGCGATGGAGCCGACGGCGATCATTGCGCGAATCCCCGCCGCGGCGGTTCCTGCGCCAAGCGGTCCGCCAATACGGTCTCGCCCCCCACCACCCGTTGGCCCGCAACGACCATCGGGACATATGGTGCCGGACAGTAAACATCGACCCGCGAGCCCAAGCGGATGATGCCGACCCGCTGCCCGGTGGACAGTTCCTGGCCCTCCCGCAGGTCGCAGACGATGCATCGGGCGAGGAACCCTGCCACGTGCACAAAGCCGATATCGGGGCCTTCGGTCGGCACGACCCGGATCGCCATTCGCTCGTTGTGCCGGCTTGCCTCGTCGCGGATCGCATTGACAAACCGCCCCTTGGTGTAGCGCAACGCGGCGACCCGGCCACCGAGCGGCGCGCGCGTAACGTGCACGTCGAAGATGCTGAGAAAGATCCCGATCCGCGTAAGCTCAGCCTCGCCCATCGCGAGCTCGGGAGGCGGCGGCGCCGGAGCGAGCGACACGACGATCCCGTCGGCCGGGCTGACCAGCAAGCCCGTTCGGATCGGGGTGACGCGCCAGGGATCGCGGAAGAAGTAAGCGAGCCATAGTGTCAGAATTGCCGCGATCCAGCCGGCGGGAACCCACAGCAGAAACAGAGCGAGTGTGGCGGCCGCCCCGACGAGGACAAATTTGAACCCGTCAGGATGCAACGGGCTGATCATTCTCCGCAGCAATTGAAGTGCTCGCCGAACGATAATGCCGAGAGGATCAGCTGCCTTCGCGACGCCAGGCCGCGAGCAATCCTCCGACGATCAGCAGCAGAGCCGCGATGCCGGGCAGCAACGGCATCTCGCTGAATCCGGTGACGGTGTAGTCGCCGTTGGCGCGAAGCCCCATCCAGTTCGCCCCAGCAGCTGCGCGGCGGGGAGACACGCGGCGGATTTCCGGAATCTTTCCCGTGGGTGCCCAGAAGATACCGCCGCCGGTCGCCGCGACGACCGGCGCCAGCTTATCCGGCGTGGTGCGGACATCGGCGAATTCGATCGGGTTCAGCGGGCCGGCCGCAGCGAGCGCACTGCGGCTTCCGTCGCTCACCCGATAGAGTCCCATCTGATCGATCGGCAGGCTCCCGGTGCTCCGACCCCCGCTCTCTGCGGACAATGTCAGGGTTTGCTGCGAGCCGTCCGGTGCAGTCACCGTGACCGGGTGGTCGTCAGGCTCGAGCGATTGCCGGGTGACCACCAGACGGTCGCCTTCGACCGTGGCACGCAAATCGTTTTCCTCTAGGTCGGGCTCTTTCATTAGCCAATAGGCGAGCCGCCGCAACAGCTCGGCCTGTGGGCCGCCGCCCTCAAAGCCACGCGCCCAAAACCACATCTGATCCGAGAGCAGTTGCGCCACCCTGCCCTTCCCGACGCGGTCGAGAACGAGGAGTGGCTCGCCGTGATCGCCGCTCATCACCATCATGCCGTGATGCACGCGCGCGTCGACCTGCCGAAACCAGCGTCCCCAGGAAGGTTCGCCGCTCGGCGCGCCCTCTCCTGGGAGGTCCTCGGTTACCGGATGACGGCGGCCCAGATCGGTGACCCGCGCC
>JAFAHP010000427.1 GCA_019237175.1 Alphaproteobacteria bacterium | reverse complement strand
CGATCCCCCTGTGAGTTCCGGAATTTGCCACAAGATCAGAGGCTGTCGGGTCGCAGTCATCTGATCAGCCGCGAGGCGTTGTCAGTCGAACCCATCCCAGGCGGCACAACAGGAACCCGAGCCGCAATAGCGTCACCCCCAGCCAGGCACAGACCAAATCTACGGAAAAGCGCGTCCCCAATACCGCCGCTATTCCCCAGGGCGGCAGGTCGCCCTCGACATTGGCGTTCTGGAAGAGCGCGAACCACATCAAAGCGAGCCCTGCAGCGAGCAGGAATGGACGCACTGCGCTGTTTCCGGATCCACAGTTCGCGGTTCAGCAGAGACCCCCGCCGGCGTCCGCGCCGCACACCGCTGCAGGCCCTTTGAAAGCCGAGCGCGCCGGGACGGACGGGCCGACGCCTCCTGCCGAGGGGGTCTGCGGGACAAGCTGTTGCGGCGCCCCGATAATCGGGGTCTGCATGATGTCCTGGTCTTGTAATCGCGAGACCACGACGATCGATACGCGGCGGTTCATCGCCTTCCCCTCCGAGGTGTCATTGGTGGCGACCGGGTGATATTCGCCGTAGCCGGCACCGACAAGCAGCGACGGATCGATACCACCCTCGACGAAACGTTTGACGACGGATATGGCACGCGCGGCCGACAGATCCCAATTCGAACTGAACTGCGCAGTGCGGATCGGGGCATTGTCGGTGAATCCATTAATCTGTATAGGATAATTCAACTCCTTTAAGATATCCGCAACCTGCTCGATCATACTCACAGCGGCCGGTGTCAAATCGGCCTGCGCGCTGTCGAACAACACGACGGCATTGATATCGACGACGACTCCGACTGACTGCAGCGACACCCGGACCTCGCCCTTGCTGATCATGCCGGCGAGCAGGGCTTTGAGCTTTTCGTAAGCTTCGTTGAGTTTCTCCGCCTGGCGCTCGACTTGCTGCCGCAAGGCGGGCGGCAGGTTTTTGACTTGCGGCTCACGCGTAATTATCGGGGCATGGACTGGCGAAGGCATGTTCTCGAACGGCGCTTTGTGGCCAGCAGCAAGTCCCGAGGATTGGATCTTGATCTCTTTGCCCATGAACGCGGTCGAAAACGCTTCCGACATTTGCTGAAATTTCGAGGAATTGACACTCGACACGGCGTACATAACGACAAAGGTCGCCAGCAACAATGTCGTAAAGTCGGCATAGGAAATGATCCAGCGTTCGTGGTTGGGCGGCTTATTCTCAATAGGACGGCGCATTTCGCTCCTCGTTGGATACTGGGCCCATTTCACTCAGCTGCACGCGTGACGGCATCGTCTCCCGAGTGATCTGCGGCCTCCTTGTCCGGTGCGTCGAGCAAGCTGCGTAAACGCATTTCAAACTGCATCGGCTGCTCCATGATCGCGATCCCGACCATGCCTTCGGTGATCATTTCCAGCCGTCGCATGCGTTGGCGCACGAGCACCTTGAGTTTGCTACCGATTGGCAGAAAGAGCAGGTTTGCGGCAGCGACGCCATAAACCGTCGCGACAAAGGCGGTCGCTATGCCAGGGCCAAGTTTGCTCGGATCTTCAAGATGCGACATCACCGTGATCAGCCCCATTACGGCTCCCAGAATTCCGACCGTCGGAGAGTAGCCACCCATCGCCTCGAACATCTCGCCGGCGAGCATTTCCTCGTGCTCCTGCGTCGCGATCGCTGACTCCAGCAGGGTGCGAATTTGCGCCGCTTCGATACCGTCGACGACCAATCGCAATCCTTGGCGGAGGAAAGGATCCGACTGCTCCTCGGCTACCGGATCCAAAGAAAGGATGAATTCGCGGCGCGCGATCCTCAGCCATTCGACGATATTCTTGACCAAGTCGCGGCGATCATCGGGTGGCGGAAAAAACACCCACACCGCCATTTTGCAGCCGCGCAGGAACACGGCGAGCGGCGTCTGCACGAGTACGGCCCCGACCGTGCCGCCCCCGACAATGATCATGGCCGACAGCTGAACCAATGCACCCAGACTGCCGCCATCGATCAGCATCGTTGCCGCAATTGAGCCGAAGCCCAAGATCAAGCCGACCAGCGAGAGGAAATCCACGCTAGCCTCCCACCTTGTGCCGCGACCGGTCTGGCGTTGTGCCCCAGTCGGCAAGCGCGTTGCGCAGCATCAAAAGAGCGCGGCCATGGCTTCGGCTGACTGTCGATTTGTCAAGGCCGAGCACCTCGCCGACCTCTTCCATATTGAGCTCGTGCTCGTAATAAAGCGAGACCACCAGTCTTTCCCGCTCCGGCAGTGAGGCGATCGAGCCAGCGAGGGCGTCGGTGATCTGGTTTCGACGCAGGATCTCCTCTGGATCGCCGGCGATCTGTAGTGCCGGTTCGGCGACATCGTCGAATGCGGCGAGGTCGAACAGAGAGATGCCTGCGCTGTCGACGAGGATTTGGTGGTATTGGTCGACGGGAATTCCTAGTTCGGCGGCGACTTCCTCATCACTGCCCTCCCGTCCCTCTCGCCGTCGCACCGCCTGCATTGCCTTCGCGGCCGCGGCCGTGAGCCGCAAGATGCGGGTCGGCGCCCATGTCGTCCGTCGCGCCTCGTCGATCATCGCATTGATGACTGAGCGCCGCAACATTGCGTCGAGCATGTGCAGACAATCGCTCTGCCGTGCTATTCGCAATACAGCGATCAGTCCTGCCTGGACCAGATCATCGAGCTGTACCGCCTGCGGCAGACGAGCTTTGAGATGGGCGGCAAGCCGCTTGACACTGGCTACATGCCGTTTGATCAGCTCGGTCTCATCGATTTCGCTGCGGTAGGCCAGGGGACCGGCGGCGCGCGAACCGGTGGAAATATCGGCGGGCGCCGCATCTCGAGGAGAAAGCGCCGCCGCGGATCGCTCATTACGCATGGATCTGCGCCGGTCGCCCAAGCAATTCGACGACCTTGATCTGCTTTTGGGCGGGAATTTCGTCGAACGAGAAAACCCAAATCCTCGGGCGCACGGTGCGCAGCAACTCGGCAACCGGTTCGCGCAGTTCGGCGCGCGTGACCAATCCCGGCACCGGAGCGATCGCGCCGAGCCGCCCGGCCAATAATGCCGCAGCGGCACGAAGCTCGCCCGCCAATGCCGGCTCGATCGCAAAGACACCGCTCCCGGCCGACAGGCGCAAGACCTCGTGCAGGAGTTTTTCGAGGTCCGCCTCGAGCGCCGCCATCTTCAATTCGGCCACCGCGCCAAACAGATTTTGCACAATGAAGCCGCCCAGCTTTATGCGGATCGCGGCGAGCAGGGCCCGCGGCTCCTGTGTGACTGCCGCACCTTCGATCAAAGCCGTGATAATGTTTCGTAGATCTCGGATCGGCACCCGTTCCGCCAATAATCCGCACAATACGTTATGAACAGTGGTCAGCGGCAACAGCTTCGGCGTCAACTCCTCGACAAGTTTTGGCACGTGTTTGGTGAAGAACGACAATAGAGCATCCAGCTCGCTGCGTCCGAACAAGCCTTCGATACTGTCGTCGACAACGCGCTCGAAATGCGTGGCGACGATGACCGCCGCATCAAAGACCGTGTAACCCGCCGAGCGGGCCTGCTCGGCCATGGTCTGAAGGATCCATTTCGCCGGCCGGCCAAACACCGGATCGCGTGCCGAGATGCCCGGTATATCCGCGAGCTTGTTGCTCGAGGGCATCGCCAGAAGCTTGTCCGGGTGAACTTCTCCAGCGGCCTTTTCGACGCCGTAGACCAGGATCCGGTAACCAGCGGGTTGCAGGTCGGGGTTGTCGCGCACATGGACGACCGGAACGAGAAATCCAAACTCCTGCGACACCTGACGGCGCACGGCGCGCAAGCGGCGCAGCAACCCGCCGTCGCGCTCCTGATTGACAAGGCCAACCAGCCGGTAGCCGACTTGAACTTCCAGTGGCTGGACGAGTTCGACAACGCCGATATCGATTTCAGCGCCCTCGGCGGGCTGCGGCGGCGGAGCCGCCTGGCGCTGGGCGGCGCGTGTCCGCTCGCGGCCGATCCACCAGCCGCCCGCGCCCAACACGGGCGCAAATAGCATAAACGGCAGATGCGGCATGCCCGGGATGATCCCAAACAATCCGACAATACCCGCGGCAAGCCACCAGGCCTTGGGAAACGCCGCGAGTTGGGCCATGACTTGATGGCCGACGTCGTGTCCCGTCGAAACCCGGCTGACGACGACGCCTGAGGCGGAAGAAATGATGAGCGCCGGAATCTGGGCGACGAGCCCGTCGCCGATGGTCAGTAGCGTGTAAGTCTGCCCGGCCTCCGCCAAGCTCAGTCCGTGTTGCCATATCGCAATGACAAAACCGCCTGCGAGGTTGATGAACAGGATCAACACTGCAGCGATCGCATCGCCGCGCACGAATTTGCTGGCGCCGTCCATTGCACCGAAAAAATCCGCTTCATGCGAGACCTCGCGGCGCCGACGCGTGGCTTCCTCCTGATTGATCAGACCGGCGTTAAGATCGGCGTCGATCGCCATCTGCTTGCCCGGCATGCCGTCCAACACAAAGCGCGCGGCGACTTCGGCGATGCGGCCGGCGCCTTTGGTGATCACGACGAAATTAATGATGACCAGGATCGCGAATACGGCGATGCCGACAGCATAATTGCCGCCCACGGCGAATGCGCCAAAAGCCTCTATGACGCGGCCCGCTGCATCCGATCCAAGATAGCCATCGAGCAGGATGACCCGAGCCGCTGCGATGTTCAGCGACAGGCGCAGCAAGGTTGTGAGCAACAGCAGCGTCGGGAACGCGGAGAAATCCGTCGGCTTTGCTGTGTAAAGCGACGCCAACAGGATCATCAATGCAAACGAAATGTTGAAGGTGAACAAAATGTCGAGCGCAAACGGCGGCAATGGCACAACCACCATTGCCAGGACCAGCACGAACGCGCACGGGCCCGCCAGCGACGGCAGATGGCGTCGCAGTGCGTGAAGGGTGGGTCCGATCGCAGCTTGCGCTGGCTGATCGGTCACTGCAAAATCCGCGGCAGCCCGGCCAATACCGCAATCGTGAACGACTCCAGCTGACGAAGCAGCCAGGGACCGAGCACGACGACGGCCAATCCGGTGCCCAGGAATTTCGGCACGAAGCTAATGGTTGGCTCGTTGATTTGGGTGGCGGCGAGGAACACGCCTACGATAATGCCGATCATCATAATGACCGCCAATATGGGGCCGGCGACGTAAAAGATAGTTAACAGCGCGCCGTGCGCCGTCTGGTATAGGGTGGTCATCCCGCCAAACTCTATTTCAACCGGTTGAGACGGTCGGCTTGACTAACAACCTCCACGAAACGCAACCCCAGCCGCTCTTCATTGATGACCACCACCTCGCCGCGGCCAATCAATATGCCATTGACGCGAACCTCCAGCGGCGCTCCGGGAGCACCGTCGAGCTCGATGATCGAGCCGCGGCCGACGCTGACGATATCGCGGATCGGCAGTTCCGTGCGCCCCAGCTCGACCGAAAGCCGTACTGGAACGTCGAGCACCAAATCGAGCCCTGCTGCGGTCGCTTCGCTTGCAGGCAGCCGTTCGACCGGCTCAGTGGCGGAATTCGGCGCCGGCTCTAGATCAAGGGTCGGAAAGGGCGGCTGGTCTTCAGCGGTCCGCACGACCGACGCCGCCTCGAGCTGAGCTTCATCGCTTGTCATCGCGGTGGTCCCCATTCCTGTCCAACCGCGTCGAGGCGAGGATGTCGGCACTCGCCGGGAGCCGCTCTTCGACCCGCACGGCGATTTTTCGACGATGTTTTCCCCAGCGGCCGCGAAACAGCGGCACTCCATTTGCCTCGACCGTAACGATTTCGGGCCGGTCGATGTCGACAATACTGCCCGGCTGCAAATCCAGCAGATCGCCCACCGTCACCTGAAGTGTGGCGAGTTCCACCCGCAGGGTTGTTGTCGCTTGTCCAATGCCGAGCGTCAGGACCTCGCGCCAGAACGGGTCGGGTTCGACGTGTTCCTCTGGTGTGTCGCTGACCAGTCGGTCGTGCAGCGGTTCAAGCATCCCATACGGGATGCAAATGGTCAGCTTGCCGCCCCCCTGACCGATTTGTATCTCAAAAGCGCTGACGATCAATTGATCCGATGGGTTCGCAATCGAGACCAATTGCACCTTCGATTCATGGCGCACAAGCCGCGGCTCCAAGCTGGTAATCGGCCGCCAGGCAACGGCAAGCTGCTCGACGACGGTTTGCACGACACGAGAGGCCGATTTTTGCTCGAAGGGGGAGAATTCGCGATTGCCCAAGGTAATTGGGAAGCGTCCGTCTCCACCAAACCGGCTTTCGACGATCCAGTTCACCAGCGGGGCGTCGACGGCGATCAGGATCGTCCCGCGCAACGGCTTCAGTTCCGCCACCGAGAAGTGGCTCGGCAGTGTAAGCTTCGCCATCAACTCGCCATGCTTTATCAACCTGATCGTTGTCGGCGGCGTCACCTCGATGGCGCATTGCAGAGTTTGTAACAGCGCCGTCCGGAGATACTCCGAAAATCTTTCGTTGATCGCTTCAAGCGTTGGCATCCAGGCGCGCGACGGGCGGTGCTCGTTGTAAAAGACGTAGCGGCGGACAGTATCCACGTGGCGCGGCTGATCAGACATAGATGCTTACGCCGGAGCTGGGCGACGGGGCTGAGGTATTGGCCGGATCAACCGCGTCGGCGCCGCGAGCCGCAATTCGGTCGGTCGGCGTCGGCGCCAAACGCGCATTGCGCTCTCTCGAGCCTGAAGCATCAGCCCCGACCCACGCGCCCGCGAGATTATATCCGGCATTGCCAAGATCGGTGTGGAGCTGCCCGATCGCTTGGCGGATCATTTGTTGGACTTGCTCTTGCGGTGTCGCAAACCACGCCGAAACCTCGCGCCCTGAGACGACCACGCGAACCGTCAAATCTCCCAATTCCGGCGGATGGAGGTGCAGGACAACATCGCGAGCGGAGTTTTCGATCGATCCGATGACATGTCCGGACAGCTGATCGGGAAAGTTTGCGGACGAGAGTTTGGCTCGGGACGGGTCCGAAACAGTTTCCACGAGCAATCCGGCCGGAGCGGCCGTCGCCGCGCTGGGGCCGACCAGCCCTTCCGCAGCAGCGGTCAAATTATCGGAGGCATTGCCGCCGAGGTCGCGCGAAACAGCGCCAAATCCCGGTTTGCCCAGGCTGGGTGCAAGCCCCCAACCTTCCCCCCCCAGTGATCCCCGGCTCACCCCCAGGCTTATCGGGGAAGGATCGCGAAGGTAACCCGGGGACGGGGAGCGGAAGTCTAGCGAGGGGGCTGCTGCTGTGAGCCTTTGCGTTGGGATTTGCCGGTCGAAAGGCGATCGACCTGTACCCGACCCCGGGCGTGGTGCCGACTGCGATTGGGGGGCGGAAACTTCCGTCGTATCGACCGCCAAGCTATTGCCTCCGGCGGTTTCAAGCTGGGCGGAAGGGGCGCCGGTCTGGGGTGCCGCGTCCGCATCGAGGCTGTTCTCGGGTTGCGTCGGGGCGCCTCGTCCATCGGCCGGCCGGTCTGGATCGGCGACCGATTTGGTCGCCGCGTCTTGGCCGACGGCTTGCGGGTCATCTCCGCGGCCATCTGCTTGCTGCGCCGACGTGGCGGCAAGAGCCTCTTCGCGTCTCGGCCAAGCGCCCGTCCTTGCGGTTTGCAGGTCAGGATTGGTCGGTCGCCCGATCGCGCCGCTGTGGACATTGGCCCCACCGGCAGGCAGCTGCGGAGCGGCCTCGCTTGCGATCGCAACGCTGGCGGAAGCAGCTCCCAGCACCCCGAGCGCGATGTCGCCGATGGCGGCTTCGCCGGTCCTCCGGCTCCTCGAAGTACCGCGTGTGGTCGGCGTACCCGCCGAAGAGGCACCGGCGATCGGCCCGCCGGCACCACCGGGATGGTTCAACGGCGTCAGGGCTGTTGCCGGCCCGTCCGGGTCGGGATCCGCGGCACCGACATGGGGCTCGCCGGCCGGATCCGGCGGATCCTGGGTCCGAGAATCGACAGCGATCGAAATTTCCGTCTTCGACTCTGCTGTCATTGGCTGCGGAGCAGATGCCGGCCGCGTCGCCAGACCACTGCCGCTGGCCTCCCGCCTGTCGCTGGACACCTCAGGCCGCTGCGCTCGCACCGGTAATCTCTCTTGAGGATTGTTCACTGGCGATTGCGGCGCTGTGCCCGGCTCCGCACTGTCAGGCGTTGAGGCCGACGCCTCGGTGGCGGCGAGCGGAGCGGGAAGAGCACTCGGGACGTTTTTCGAAGCCACAGGCGCTCGGTTCATGTCGGCTGACTGGGCCACGCGCGTGCGGTCTCTGGCGCCGCCGACGTTGCGCTTTTCGGCTGCTGTTTCCGCAACCGTGTGAGACCCTGCGGCAAAGCCCGTGCGCGCCGGCACCGGCGCCGCCATTCCGAGGCGGCTCGTGTCGGTTACATCGGCGACACTGACTGCGCTATCCAGCGCCTCGGGGAAGCTAACGGCATCTGGCCCGCGAAGGGGCGGCGCTGTTCGATCCGCGCGGCGCAGCTCGATCGCCCGGTTTGGCCCGGCAACGCGGAAAGGCGACACCGCGCTCTTCCTACGAAACGAGTTCGGCTTGCGCCCGCAGGATGATCTTGCCTTCCCGTTCCAGAGCCTGGGCACTGGTCAGGATTGCCTTTCTGGCTTCGTCTATTTCTTGCTGACGCATCGGCCCGCATGCCTCGATCTCCTCGCGCAGCATGTTGCCGGCCCGTTGCGACAGATTGCGCAATATCTTGTCTTGCATGCGCGGCGCGGCGCCTTTGAGGGCCGCAACGAGTAGCTTTTGATCCACAGCCCGCAATAGGATCTGGAAACTTCGGTCGTCGACTTCGAATAGATCCTCGAAAACAAACATGCGGTCGACAAGCGTCTCCGCCAGCTTTGGGTCGATTTCGCCAATGGCGGTCAGCAGCTGCCCGGCGCGCGCGCTGCCCATGCGGTTGAGAATCTTGGCAGCGGCGTCCACCCCGCCGATTGCGAGGCGCGATTGCTGCGGCTCCGCGGCCAACAGGTTCTCCAGCGACTCACTCAACTCCTCTATTGCACTCGGCGGCAGCGTGTCGAGCATCGCCAATCTGGGGATGACCTGGGCAACCAACTCGTCGGGCAGGAATTGCATCAAAGCCTGCGCCTGTTCCGGCTCCAAATAAGCCGCGATCATTGCGACAATTTGCGGATGCTCGTTTTTGACCATCTCGGCGAGATCGCGCGGATCCTGCCATTTGACCGCCTCAAGTCCGGCCCCGTAAACGCCACGGCTCAATCGGCCGAGCAACCTGTCGGCTTTTTCTGGTCCCAGAGCTTTTTCGAGGACACCGCGGATATAGGCGTCGCTGCCGCCGATCCCAAAGACGTCGTCCTCGCGGATCAAATCGGCAAATTCGCGCAACACCGCTTCGGCAGACTGCTTAGAAATCGCCGAAATCCTGGTCATCGCCATCGACAACCGATTGATCTCGGGCTGCGACAGCAATTTCAATACCTGTGCCGCGGTCTCTTGACCGAGCATCATCATTACCATCGCCGACTTTTCGACGTCGGTCATATCAGCCGGTCCGGCTGATGCCGCTTCTATCACGTCCGATCCACTCCTTGATTACCTGGGCGGTTCGAGCCGGGTCATTGGCCACCAACGCGCGCACGGTGTCGATATCGACGACCAGTGCATGGCGGGTTCCGGCAAGAGAGCTGATTGCCGGCTCGGCTTTGCCGTCGTTTTCGGTATTGGCCGAATGGCGCGCGCGCCGACTGTTCAACTGCGCTGTCGCCGCGAGGTTTACGCGCATATGCCGAAGCAGCGGCAACACCCCACCGATCAGGACCAATAATCCGGCGAGCACCAGCAACGCGTTCTGCGTTACGTTCCCCATCCAATTCTGCCGCCACCAAGGTGGATTAACCTCGCCCACGGCGCTTCCCTGATCGGCGAAAGGCAGGTCGACGACGGTGACGTGGTGGTTCTCGCCGGCGCCGATCGCCGAACTGACCAGCTTGTCGATCGATTGCAGCCGTGCTGCCGGGATGGGGTTGCGCGACGGGTTGTTGATCAGCACGTCGATGTTTATCGCCCGCAGCCTCCACGACGGGTGTTCCAGCGATTGCACGGTTCGATCGATATCGTAGTTGGTGGTGCGATGAGTGTCCGGCGGCGGGGGTGAGGCTTCAGGCCGCGCCGGTGCATTGGCCGCCGTCGGCACCGGTGCGGGTGGTGCCGGCGATGCCTGAGCCGCGGGCGGGGTGGCCGAGACGGTCGGCGTGTCGGGCGGCCGGTTCGACAAAGCTCCCGGGATCCCGATCGGCGACTCGGCATTCGCGGCGTGCGAATGGATCGCCTCGTCTTGGCTGAGCACATGACTGTCGCCGTATTTCACCGAGCTTTCTTGCCAGTGCGCAAAGTCGATATCGGCATCCGCCGAAACCCGAAAATTGCCGCGCCCCAATACCGGCACCAATAGATCAGTGACTTCGCCTTCATATTGACGGGCGACTTGGCGCGCAATCTCGAGCTGCTCCGGGATTTGCTGCAACCCGTCCTTGCCGTTGGAGTTCAGAACTCTGCCGGTCTGATCGACGAGCGTCACGTTATCGCGGGTCAGGCCGGGGGCGCCCGCAGCGACGAGCCCGACCAATCCGTCGATCTGCGCCGCCGTCAGTTGAACCCCAGGCCGCAGGCGGACCATGACTGCGGCACTCGGTTTGGGAGTATCGGCGAGAAAATCCGACTCTTTCGGGAGCGCCAGCTTAACGGTGGCGGATACGACGCCGTCGACGTCCCTGATGGTGCGCGCCAACGCGGTCTCGACTGCCCGCGTGTAGTGGACCTGCTCGACGAACGGACTGACGCCTAGGCTTTCATTATCGAGCAGCGCCCACTGGTCGCCGTCCTGCTTTGGTATTCCGCGCGCCGCCAGTTGCAGACGCGCAAAGCCGACATCGGCCTGGGGCACGAGAATGACGCGTCCGCCGTCCGCTATGCGGTAGGGAAGGTTCAACTTTTGCAATTCGGCAATGGCGCGTCCGCCTTCCTCTCCCGAGAGCCCGGCAAACAGCGCTGAATAATTCGCGGCCGATGACCACAGGACCAAAGTGATGATCATCGCAGCGGCGAGCGCCGTACCGGCGATCAGCACATTGCGGGGTTTGCCATGCAGCAACGGCCGCAGCCGATCGAAGGCGGTTCTCGGCAAGCCTCCTGCCAGATCGAGAAAAGCCACGGCTCACTCTCAGCGCCGCTCAAATCGGCATGTTCATGACGTTCGAGTAAGCTGCGACGACCTTGTCGCGCACGGCCGATGCCGCCTGCAACGCGAGGTTCGCCTGTTCGAGCGAGACCATCACATCACTCAACGAAACACTCTGATCGCCGGCGGCGAATGATTTCGCCTTGTGATTGGCTGTCGCGATGGCTTCATCGGCGCGGTTCAGCGCCGACTGCAGAGCGTCCGAGAACGTCGTTGCCGATGCCCCCGACGTGTTCAGTTGTGTCGGATCGGAGCCAGCGACTGCCGATGTCCCGGACAGATTGGAGAGCGAGGAGAGCGCCGAAAGGACGCCGGCCACTGCGGTGATTATCGGGATCATTTTTCTAACGCGACGACGGTCCGCTGACGTTGGCGCGTTTGTTGCTGGCGCTGCGTCAGAAAGGCCAGTCGCGTCAGCTTTTCACTGGTGCTCTCCAGCATCTCGACCAGGTCCCCGTGGACTCGGCAGCCCTTCTCCCCTTCCCACTCGACACAGCCGGTCACCGAGACCAGCAGGCAAACGGGTTCGCGAAATATCGGATGGAAATAAAGGTCGAGCCGAAGCCAGTCACCGCACCGCCAGTACTGGCGCGAATGCCAGAGAACATTGGCCGGGGTCAACTCGACGGCGGAGAGGGGCGGCAGAGCGACATCGCGATAAGCGTGTCTGGCGACCATATCGATCAGCATGTCGAGCTTGATGCGCAACGGCGCCAGCGCCGCCGCCAGCCGCTCATCGGTCGGTCGCGGCATCGCCTCAAGATCGACCTCTTGCAACAGAAAGCCGAGAACGCCGGCGTTGGACCGCTCGACGGCCTCGCGCATCTCGCGCGAGGGCGGGTTGTAGAGACGGTCGCCGCACACAGGCAGTGTCAACGAGCTGACAAACCCGGCGCGGTCAGGCGGAGGCATGACCGCGCTCGGGCGCTGATCCCTGTCATCGGCCGCGACCGCATGGCTTTGATTGATCGATCTGGACACCGCGCACTCGACGAAAAGTGGAAATCCGGCAAGTTGACAAACACGGCTTGTCGGCAAGCCTGCAAAAAAACCGCCTGCGCTCTTTGCTCACCTCATCCGGTCATCGCCTGCGCACGATGCCAATCAACTCCTAAAATGGCGTTAAGCGCCTCTCATTGACACTTGTCCGGCCCCGGCAAAATTTTGGCGACTTTTGGCCTCGTTCTTCGCGGGCCAGTACCGCCGGAAGAGCGCCGGACGATTGCCGCGAGACAAGAGCGTCGGCTCGGAATGCTGCCGACAGCGGGCCCGAACATGCGGAGGCTAGCCGTTCACGCGCGCCGCTCTTGTCGGGTGCCAGGATGAAACGGCCCGCGCGGTCGAACGGGCACTCGTGCGGGTGCGATCTCGCCTGCTCCTTGCGGTTGGGCCTCGGCTCGCCGGGCAGGCTGCCGAGGTCGGTCCGCACCCCGAGGCTGCCGTCCTGCTCGATCGGCACGACCCCGACCGACCCGGCTACGTAATTGGCTCCGCGGCCCGTGGCGCTCGTTGTGTCACTGCCGGACAAGTCGTCAAACTGGTATAAGCGGTTCCGCGAGATCCTTGCGGAACACACATGAGCGAGACAATCCCGCGACAGCGTGCCGATCGCCGTCAGCTGCAGCAGATTATCGTGGGGCTGAGCGACGGGGTCATCCTGATCGACCCGGACCAGAGCCTCGTCTGGGCCAACGACGCCGCCCTGGCGATGCACGGCGCAAAGACGGTCGAGGAGCTCGGGGCAACGGCAAGGGATTACCGGGCGAGATTCGAACTCCGTTACCGCAATAACCACCGGCTGTCGAGAGCAGATTATCCGATCGATCGCGTGCTCGCAGGAGAAGTCTTCCAGGACGTCGTCGTAAAGGTCGCGCGCGCCGGCGACGCCGATCCGCAATGGGTGCACTCGATCCGGAGCCTGGTGTTGGCTGATCAGGAAGGCAATCCCGAATCACTGGTGCTGGTGATTCAGGACATTACGGAGCGGTTCGACGCGGAGGAGCGGTTCGAGCGCGCTTTCAACGTAAATCCGGCGCCCGCGATCATCTGCCGGCTTTCGGACCTGCGCTACGTCAAGGTCAACCCTGGCTTTTTGGAAATGACCGGCTATGGCCGCGAGGACATCATCGGCCGGTCCGCGTACGAGGTTGATGTCCTAGCGGGTGCGGAGAATCGGGACCTCGCGATCGAGCGACTGCGCGAAGGCCGCACCATCCCCCAAATGGAAGCGACGCTGCCTCTGCCGGGCGGAGGAACGAACTTCGTGATCGTCGCCGGCCAGCCGATAGAGATCAGCGACGAGAGCTGCATGCTGTTCACCTTTATCAATCTCGAGCCCCGGAAGAAGATCGAAGACGCCTTGCGCCAGAGCGAGGAGCGCTTCGCGAAAGCGTTCAAACTGTCGCCGATGCCGACAATCATCAGCACGCTGGACGAGTTTCGGTTTCTCGAGGTGAACGATGCCTTTGTTTCGGTGACCGGCTTCGCCGAGGAAGAGGTGGTCGGGCGCAGTGCCGTCCAGCTCCAGCTTTGGGCCAACCCAGGCGCCCGCAGGCAGCTTGAACAATCGATCGAAAAGACGGGCAGCGTCCGCAACATGGAACTCCAGATGCGCACCAAGGGAGGCGATCTCCTGGAGTGCCTGGTCTCGGCCGATACGGTCACCATCCACGACCAATCCTGCGTCTTGAGCGTCATCCAGGACATTACGGAGCGAAGGCGCTCCGAGATCGAACTCGCCGAAGCGATCGAGGCGGTGATGCAGGACGCGTCCTGGTTCAGCGGGATGGTCGTCGAGAAGCTGGCGAACCTCCGCCAGCCGCATGGTTCGAACAAGGCGAGGCTCGGTCTGGCGGGTCTGAGCCCGCGCGAGCGGGAGGTTCTCGGTCTGATTTGCCAAGGCCTGACGGACAACCAGATCGCAGAGAAGATGAGCGTCTCGCGCAACACCGTTCGCAACCACGTGACGACGATCTACGGGAAGCTCGATGTCCATCGGCGCAGCAGCGCAATCGTATGGGCGCGCGACCGGGGCTTCATTGGCGACAGGACAGGAAGCAATGGCACGGCCAAGCGTCCATCGAAACGGTGATGCAGTGCAACCGCGCTAGGTAAGCTAGTGCATCTGCTTCCTTGGAACGGCGCGGGCCCGCCCCATCTGCCTGACGCCCCCAGTGGCATTCCAGAGCGACCAGGGTTCGCGTGGAAGCCGCTCCAGGGAGGGCATCGATTGGAGAGGGTCATGGACAAGGATCGTATCGAAGGCGCTGTGAGGCAGGTGAAGGGCTCCGTCAAGGAAGCCGTCGGTAAGGTCACCGGAGATGCTAAGACACAGGCCCAGGGGGCAGCCGAAAAGGCAACCGGAAGGGCGCAGAACGCGATCGGCGGAGCAAAGGACGCCCTGAAAAAATAGGGCTGAGAAGGCGCCGCGCCTCGCGGCGCCTTCTCGCTTTGCCCAGCTTTGTTTATGAACGACCGGCCCGCCGAGCGTCGTGCCTCTGACGGCATCGCTGAAAGAGCGGCGAACTTTGATAGACCGCGAGACTAGGGGCAAGAAGAACGGTAGGAAGCATTGATGGCCGGTCGATTGCCCACATTTGGACCTGGCTCCGCTGAGATTACTCAGCCTGGTCTCTCTGGCGTGCTGACGATCCTGACGTGCGGGTTAGTCATTGCCGGGCTATATTTTGGCCGCGACATCTTCGTTCCTTTCGCGCTGGCGGTGCTTCTGAGTTTTCTGCTTGCACCTGCGGTGCGCTGGTTGCGAAAGTTGAGACTTGGGCGGGCCCCCGCCGTGGGAGCGGCGGTCCTCCTCGCGTTCATTGCGATCTTCGGGTTTGGCGCGATCGTCGTCGACGAGGTCCGCTCGCTGGGAAGGGACCTTCCCCAATACCAACACGACATCCAGGAAAAGATTCGATCCATGCATT
>JAFAHP010000352.1 GCA_019237175.1 Alphaproteobacteria bacterium | reverse complement strand
TGGAAGCCGGAAGCGCTGCACCGTCGGCAAATCCGCGTTCGTCGCAGCCTGATCCGGGTCGATGCCGACGAGGTCACCTATCCCGCCCATGTGATCCTGCGTTACCGTCTCGAACAGGCGATGCTCGCGGGTGATCTCGCGGTGCGGAATTTGCCGGGCGCCTGGGCCGAGGCATCGCGCGAGCTGCTCGGAATAGCACCGGACACCGATCGCGACGGCTGCCTGCAGGACATCCACTGGTTCGACGGCTCGTGGGGCTACTTTCCGACCTACACACTCGGTGCGATGATTGCAGCGCAGATGTTCGAAGCAGCGCGCGAGGCGATAACAGATCTGAGCGAGCTGATCGCCGGCGGCAACTTCAAACCGCTTTTCGTCTGGCTGCGCGAGCGCGTACACAGCCAGGGATCGCTGCTGTCGACCGCCGAGCTGGTCGCCTATGCGACGGGCCGGCCGCTCGACACTGACAGCTTTGAGCGCCATTTGCGCAGACGATATCTCGACGCTCGAAACGAACCGCCCTAAGGAGCGTTGATCGCAACATAAACCTGTTCTGGGGGACAATTGTGTTCGACAACACCGCGCGACGACAGGAAGGCTGCGCCAACCGGAATTTCGCTCTCACCCACTTCGAAGCTGTACGCCATGACAGTGAAGCCTTGGCGGTAAACCTCACGCCGGAAGACCAGTCGGTTCAGTCAATGGCGGACGTTAGTCCGACAAAATGGCACTTGGCGCATACGACTTGGTTTTTTGAAGCATTTGTCCTGCGACGCTTCGATCCTGACTACCGGATTTTTGATCCGGCTTTCGCGTACTTGTTCAATTCGTATTACGAGGCGGCTGGTCCGCGCCACCCGCGGCCGCAGCGCGGGTTATTGTCGCGGCCAACAGTCGATGTCGTCTGCGCGTATCGTGACCATGTCGGTGCCGCGATGGCGCGTTTTATCGAGCATAGCGCCGAGCCGATGTGGCGGGAGGCTGCCTCGTTGGTGGAGCTCGGCCTGCACCACGAGCAACAGCATCAGGAACTGATCCTGATGGACATCAAGCATGTCTTTTCGATCAATCCGCTGTTGCCCGCCTATCAGGCGCCGCAGCCGCAGATTGCGGCCCCGGCGGCATCGCTCGGCTGGGTCGAGTTCGCCGGTGGCCTCGTCGAGATCGGCCATGGCGGCGACGGCTTTGCGTTCGACAACGAGACGCCGCGGCACAGGGTGTGGCTTGAATCCTTCCGTCTCGCGAAACGACCGGTGACCTGCGGCGAATATCTCGATTTTATCGAGGCGGGCGGTTACCGGCGGCCGGAATTCTGGCTGTCCGACGGCTGGACGACGGTGCGGACCGAGGGTTGGGAGAAGCCCCTTTATTGGTACCGCGAGGACGGCGTTTGGTCGATCTTCACGCTCGGGGGCCGGCGCCGGTTGAATCCGGCCGAGCCCGTTTGCCATCTCAGCTATTTCGAAGCCGATGCCTATGCCAGATGGGCAGGTCGCCGGCTGCCGACGGAAGCGGAATGGGAATTTGCCGCCGAGGGGTTGCCCGTCGCCGGGAATTTCGCCGACCGCGGCTGTCTTCATCCCAGCGCTGATCCGGCACCAGGCGCAGAGCCCGACGGTGCTGCTCGGCTGCGCCAGATGTTTGGCGATGTCTGGGAATGGACCGCGAGCCCCTATATCCGCTATCCGCGCTTTCACGCGGCCATAGGGGCGGTCGGCGAGTACAATGGCAAGTTCATGTGCAATCAGATGGTGTTGCGCGGCGGTTGCGCCGTGACACCGGCCGGGCATATTCGGCCGACCTATCGAAATTTCTTTCCGCCCTCGGCGCGCTGGGCCTTCGCCGGGTTGCGGCTCGCGGAGGATCTTTGATGCGGGACGAAGCGCGCTTTGCCTTTCTCGACCTAGCGCCCGGCGAGGAGAGTTTCCGAGACGGCGTGTTGCACGGCCTCTCCGGTTCGCGCAAGGCAATCCCGTGCAAATTCTTTTACGACGAACGCGGCTCGGCTCTATTCGAACGGATCTGCGGGTTGCCGGAATACTACCTGACCCGGACCGAGATCGCGATCCTCGAAGAGAACGCCGACGAAATCACCGCCCAAATGGGCGCATATTCTCGGATCATCGAGTTCGGCAGCGGCGCCAGCCACAAGGCGCGCATTCTGCTGCAAGCGCTCGACCGGCCTATCGCTTATGTGGCAGTCGACATCTCGCGCGAGCATTTGCGCGAGGCAGCGGCCGCGCTGGCCGAAGATTTTCCGGAAGTCGCGATCATTGCAGTGTGCGCCGATTACACCAGCGCTTTCGCATCCCCTTCGTTGCCCGGACCGACAGGCAAGCGCGTCGGATTTTTCCCGGGCTCGACGATCGGTAATTTCGAACCCGAAACCGTGTTGCGGTTTTTGGCCAACTGCGCCCATATCCTCGGTCCCGGCGGCGAAATGGTAATTGGCGTCGATCTAAAAAAGGACAGCCGTATCCTCGAGGCCGCCTATAATGACCGGGCCGGCGTCACGGCTTTATTCAATTTGAATTTGTTCGAGCGGATCAATCGTGAACTCGACGGCGATCTCGATCTCGACTTTTTTGAGCATTTCGCGTTTTACAGTGAAAGCAAAGGACGGATAGAAATCTACATCCGCAGCCTCGCCGACCAGCAGGCAACGATTGCCGGCCGCCGCTTCAATTTTGCCGCCGGCGAACTGATCCATACCGAATATTCCTACAAATATTCGGTCGCTGAATTCCGAGAACTTGCGGCCGGCGCCGGATTTCGCCCGGTCGATACTTGGACCGACCCGAGGGAATTGTTCAGCATCCATTATTTCCGGCTGCGCTGATCACTGCGATGGCGGTCCACGCCGGGCTCTGACGGAGCAGCCTCCGCCTTGGAGCAATGTGTCATCAACGATCCGAGCGGGGCGATATGATATCGGAAGACCGCAGGCCGTTGCGGTATGCGAGCCTGAAGGCTCGTGGCTTAATTAATTGGCGGGCTGCTGCAGGCATTACTCTCGGCGGCCGAGGAGGATGGCATCGTCGTTGTCAAAAGACAGCTCGTCGCGATCGTGCCATCACCTTGTAGCTCGGCCGAGCCCCCACCCGAGACCTCGTCGCCCTCATCGAAGCCATTCCAGTGGAAGAAGACGGTCGTGCGAGAGTATTCGAGCTCGCCGGCGCCCATGATGCAGGCGAACGCAAGCTCCGCCCATCCGTCGCGGTTGAACTGGAGATGGGCCGGCTCGACCATATCGAGGTAGTGGCGATTCCAAAGATCG
>JAFAHP010000127.1 GCA_019237175.1 Alphaproteobacteria bacterium | reverse complement strand
AGAACCGCACCGCGCGTGCGATCTCGCCTGGATCTCCGATCCGCTCGAGCGGTGTCGCACGCCGGACCGCCTCCGCCGTCTCCGCATCGTAATGCTCGGGCAACAGCACCGGCCCCGGGCAGACGCAATTGACCTGCACCTCGGGCGCCAGCTCGAGCGCGAGTGCGCGGGTCATGTGGATCAACCCCGCCTTGGAGACGACGTAGGGCAGGTAGGAACGATAGGGACGCAGCCCTGCCCAGTCGCCCAGGTTCACGATGTGACCGCCACCGCCCGCCTTCATCGCCAGGCCCAGGCGCTGCGACAGAAGAAATGGTGCGCGCAGATTGGCGGCGAGGATCGCGTCCCAGGTCTCGGCGGAAATTTCACCGAGCGCCGTGCGCGGGTAGACCGAGGCGCTGTTGACCACCACCGCCAGGGACGGGCCGGCCTGCGCCAGCACCGCGTCGGCGAGAAGTGCTACCGCCGCGGCCTCGGCGAGATCCACCGCAAACGCGCGTGCGTCAACGCTGAGCGCCTGCAGTTCGGCCACGGTGCTTTCGGCGGCCGCCGGCGACGTCCGATAGGTGACGAGCACATTCATGCCCGCCTCGGCGAGTGCGAGCGAGATCGCGCGTCCCACGCGCACATGGCCGCCGGTGACGAGCGCCCAGCGCCCCGCGAGCGTGCGGTTCAGTCCGGCCATTTGTGCGTCTTCCAATCCACCGGTGGCGGCGGATTTTGGTAGCTTGTCGGATCGGCGATGCCGGCTAGCGCGAACGCCTTCTGGCGTTCGGCGCACTTGTTGCAGCCGTCGCCGCAGTGTTGTCCGTCGATGGGGTTGACACAGGAGAGGCTCAGATCGAGCGGCAGCGCCTGGCCGATGCGCACCACCTCGTCCTTGGGAAGCTCGGCGAACGGAGTGAGGATGGCCAACTGACGACCCAACCCCTCAGCGAACAGCGTCTCGAAGGCGGAGAAGAAGCGCGGGGTCGCGTCAGGATACAGGTTGCCCTCGAGCACCCCCAGCGCCAGCGCGTTGGCTCCCTGAACAAAGGCGAACAGCGACGCCACCGAGAGCAGTGCCAAATTGCGGCCGGGTATGAAGTTCGCGCGATAGCCGTCGGAGAAACCGGGCTGGTATCCGCCGGCACCCCAATGGGCTTCCAGGAGATCGCGCAGCGGCAGCGCCCGCTCGGCGACGGGGCGGATCTGCGGGCGGTCGAGCGCCGCGATGAATCGGCGCAGTGCTGCGACCTCGGCGTCCTCCCAGGGATGGCCGTTACGAACAAACAGCGGGTAGACCTCGCCGGCCAGCTCGGCGATGCAGCCCAATAGCACGCACGAATCGAGGCCTCCGGAGGCGAGGACCACCAGCCGCCCACCGCTCCGTTCGACCGCCGCCTGAAGCGCCGTCCTGCCCGACCATATCGACGCCATCACAGACGACAGCATAAATCGTTCGCCACAATTTGCCTAACCGTTTGACCCCCACCCTTCCCTCCCCGCTTGCCGGGGAGGGAAGGGAGGCGCGTCTGGCTAAGTCGCGAGGGGTTGCTCGAGAGGTTGGAAAGGGACGGTTCCGATGAATGAGAGCGTATTTGTCCGCCCAATGGCGGCGGCTGACATCGCTGGCGCGCGCTTACTGCTCGACCAGCTCGGCTATGATCTGACCCCGACGGAAATTCGCCGCCGCTATGCCGTGATTGCCAATACGACTGGACATGCCATTCTGCTTGCGGAATGCGAGGCGCGGCCGGTTGGACTGGTCCACTTCTATGTCCGCCCCGCCCTCGACAAGCCGCCCGAGGTGATTGTCCAAGCCATCGTCATCGATGCCGCCTACCGCGGCAGAGGTATTGGAAAAATCTTGATGTCGGCAGCTGAAGGCTGGGCATCTGAGCGGGGGTACAACTCCGTAGCTCTTTATTCCAACGTCTCTCGCAGTGGCGCCCACTCGTTCTATGAGACCCTCGGCTACCAATTGATTGCGACCTCTCATCTCTTTCGCCGAAAACTCGGAAAGTAGATTCTGTACAAACTCAAGGTGCTCCGTCGGATTAGGAGCAACAGGCCTTCCATATGGCCAAGCTTTCATGCCGGGTGCTCACTGTTGATAATGTTGGACTTGAGGTGCCATTGATCTGCGGTCGCGTTTTTTTTGCCGAAGAGGGTTTTTCCGGAGACCGTTCGGTCATCGCGGCAGACACCGGCCGCATGATTGCCGACCCATTCCACTGGTTAGGTTATGTTCCTCGTCTTCCTGACGAGGGCCGGGATCTATTTCGCCCATAGGCACCGGCCTTCGCCGGTGTCACAAGAAGGGCAAAACCTATTTGGTGGGACAGGCTGATGACTGCTGCCGCTGTGCGTTCTGCCATCCCCGAAGATGCGTATATGCTGGGAATCATCGGGCCGGCGGCCTACGCCGAGGCGTATGCCTATCTCTGGGACCGCCCGGACGCCTATTCCGAACAGCTGCAAAGCTTTGGTCAGCATGCCTTCGAAGCGCTGCTCACCCGGACCGATGCGCGCGTGTGGGTCGGTGAGGTGGCCGGGAATATGGTGGGTTTCCTGTCGATGATTGTCGGATCGTTGGATCCGGTGGAACACCGTGCAGGCGGTGCGGAGCTGCCGCGCATCTACATACTCGGCCCAGCGCAGCGCGTGGGCCTCGGTCGCCTCTTGGTCGACGCGGCAGTCGAGCAGGCGGCAGCCGAGGGTCTATCCTATGTCTGGCTTGACGTCATGGCCTCGGCCGATCGAGCGCGGCACGCCTATGCCAAGTGGGGCTTTCACGAGCTTGGTAGCAAACGGTTCGAAAAGACCGTGAAAGCCGGTCTGTCCGACATGGTCGTACTGGCGAAAGAGATTAATGCTCCCCAAGCTCGACTTTAGGTGATTAGACGGCATCACCTCTTTCGAGAGAAATTTCGGGCTCCGGGCTCGGCGGAGGAGATCGGTCGAGCGTTCGGCGCCACTTTGCCCTGAGAGTGCCAGGCCGCTCGGGGTAACGCTCGTCGAGGAACCCGGCGGCGATCACCCGGTCTGTCCGGAAGCTGCGAAAGTCCTGGCGCAGCTCGCACCAGGCGATCAAGTGGCGGACCGTCTCCAGGTACCCGACCGTCACCGGCCAGACTTTGCGTTCGCTCTCGCGCCCCTGTTCGTCGCGATAGCGCAGCGCGATCTTCCGACCTGCGTGGATCTGGGCGCGGACCCGCCCCATGTCGAGGCCGTCGGCGGCCAGGTTCTTTGTCGGCGGCATATCCGTCGCCGGCTCAAACAGGTAAGGCCGAAGCCGTTCCGGCACGACGACGCCAATCTTGGCGATCAGATCCTGAGCCGCCCGCGCCAGCGCCGGGTCGCTGTGGAGCGCCACCCATTGGGCCCCCAATACGGCTGCTTCGATCTCGTCGGGTGTCAGCATCAGAGGCGGCAGGTCCAGCCCGGCCTCCAGCACATAACCGATTCCGGCCTCGCCTCTGATCGGCACGCGCTGGCCGATCAGGTCGGCGATATCGCGATAGACCGTGCGCTTGGAAGTCTCGAGTTCGGCCGCGAGTGCCTCCGCCGTCTTCGGTTTCGGAGTGCGGCGCAGGATCTGAATGATCTGAAAAAGCCGGTCTGCGCGTCTCATGACCCGTTATCGCCCGATGATGCTGACAGCATGGTGGCAACAGATGGCGGGAGCCGATGTGGCACGCGACCCATTCGTTACCAAATATTATCTGTCAGGTGAGGACCGCATCGCAAAGGCCAACGATGAGCGAAGCCAGAAATCTGTTTTCGGTTTTGCGGCAATCGGCCGATCTCGCCGCAGTAGCGGCGATCGAGGAGCTGGTTCAGGATGCTCCCGACCGTGCCCTCTCCCGTATCAACGTGCTCGATTTCGCCGCCAAGAACGGGATCGACGAGGAGCGTGCGATCGCGGCTTTTCTGCACGCCGCCCGCGTCGGGCTTTTCGAGCTGTCGTGGAATGTGCTGTGCCCAAGTTGCGCTGGTGTCATCGACACGAGCACCGCGCTGAAGAACGTAAGCCGTCCGGAGTACTATTGCGCCTGGTGTGCCGCCGGCTATGAACCGATCCTCGACGAGATCGTCGAAGTGACGTTCACGGTCAACCGGCGCGCGCGCCGGATCGCGGCGCACA
>JAFAHP010000125.1 GCA_019237175.1 Alphaproteobacteria bacterium | reverse complement strand
GAAGGTGGCGAGGATTGACAGCCGCTACTTCCTGACGCCGAGCGATGGAGCGAAGCTGCAAATCAGCTTCACATCGAGTTGCGGTGTTAACGGCGTGTCCGCTCGCTCTCTTCGGCCGCGCCTTTAAGAGCGCGCTTGCGGGAAGTGCGCGGTACCCGGCGGGAGTCCCAGCCATGGGTGCATCGACTCCTCCCAGCCGGACGAGGTCGGTGCCGGGAAATTCGGGTCCGCAAAGCAGCCGACCGCGATGCCGCAGGTCGTGGGGCCGCGATCGCCTTCCCACAAGACGCTGGTGCCGCAATTTGGGCAGAAATGAAAGCGGATCTCAAAGCCGCTGTCGGCTATCCGACCGTAGATCTTGTGCTCGCCTTCGATCCGCACCTGGCTTTTCTGCCAGCGGCTGCCGTTATGAATAATCGCGCCGGTGCGGCGCTGGCAGGCCTTGCAATGACAGACATACACGCTCTCGGGTTCTCCGGAGGTGATTGCCCGCAACTGACCGCAGTGGCACTCGGCGATCCGCTCCATCTCCTTCCTCCCTGACTTCCGCGCCATTTGCCATTTTTCGCCCTCACGACCGCAGGTGTCGAGCGCTTAGCTGTTGATTGCTCGTGATCCGGCGCGCAAAATCATCATCGGCCAAAGATCGGCTGCTCCGCAGCACGCGCGAGGCGATCTCGCAGCCTTCTAGGCGGATCCGGTAGGCTCGTCTCTTCTCCAGGAATACAGGTGTTGCCTCAACTCGACTTCGCCGATTGCCCATTGCTTCGCAACTTCTCGGATCTGAGCAGTGGGAGACCGCTTGTGCCCGCAGGGTCGAAGCCCTACGCGGTCACTTTTTGCCCATCCGGCCATCCCGGCGCAGGCTGGGAACCATATCGACCATGGGCACCGGCCTTCGCCGGTGTAAACTGAATAGAATTGCTGCTGCACCGGCGCGGCTAGACGTTGGATTGAGACCGGCTACCCCCTGCGAGCGACGGCTCACACGTGCAATCGGCGAAGTCAGGTTAATTTGCTGGCCTTTGATCGAGCGTAAACAAAGGCGTCGTCGGTCAGGATCGAGGCCGTAGCCCCACCCTCTCCTCCCCGGCTTGCGGGGGAGGAGAGGGTGGGGGGTTCAACGAACTTCACGACCGGCGGTCACTCATCACCTTCGGGATGCGGCAGCAGCACCGCACTTGTCGAATGGTCGGGCGTGGCCCGGTAGAGCCGGTACACCCGGATGACCTTCCCATTTTCTGTCCGGGCCGCTCTGCCGATCTCTTGCCCCGCTTGCCAGATCGGTGCGGCATGATCCTCGGGTTCGACCAGGAGCCCGACCTCGGCGTTACCTGGAGCCGTCGGCAATTCGAACGTCGACCAGCGCGGTCCGACCGCGACCACCGGAACATCCCGGGGCAGCGTCCGCGCCAATTCGGCGGCGACACCATAATTGTCCGCGGCAACAAAACCGGCGCCGACGCGGCTGCGCGCCACCTCGACGGCAGCGGCAAGATTACGCCATCCCCTAATCTGGAGCGCGATCGGATCGTGCTCGGGCGGCAGTCGCAGCGGAGCGAATTCCGCTTGTACATAGACTGCCGCCGTCATCGCCAGCCCGAGCACAATTGCCGGAACCTGCAAACGCCGCCAAAATCCTCCGCTCAGTCCCGAAGCGGCGATGGCGGCTGCGGGATAGGCGATCGCGGGCCAATTCGCCTGCACTCGATCCCCCAGGGCGTGCTGCACAAAAATCAGCGCCGGCACTACGCTCAACACCACCAGCAGGCACCAGACGGGGTCGCGCCGGCGCCAGGCCGAGCGCGCAGCGACGGTCATACCGGCGACCAGCAACAGGAAAATCAGCGGGGTAGCGAGACCGAGTTGGCCGGCGAAAAGCTCAAGCAGATATTGCGGCGCCCGGTCGGGCGACCACGCCTCTGTGCGTCCGCCTTGCCGCACGAAACTCACCCATTGATGCGCGGCATTCCACCAGAATACGGGGGTGGCCGTCGCCAGCGCCAGCGCGGCGCCAAGGTAAGGCTCGGGCCGGCGTAACCATTTTCGTCCCGCCGCCACGAGCCAGATCCCGATGCCGAGCACGAATAATGCCGCGGTATACTTGCTCGCAAAGGCCAAGCCGACAAACAGGCCGACCGCCGGCCACCAGGCTCCCGAGCCTCGGGTGATGATTCGCGCCATCCCCCACAGGCCGAGAGTCCAGAACAGCAGCAACGGGGCATCAGGAGTGGCGATAACCGCGCCGACGCCCGTCAAGAGCGTGGCGTTCATCAGTGCCGCCGCCAGCAAACCGGCTCGCCGGCCCGGCAGCAGCCGCTCCGCCGCGTCCCACAGCAACACCGAACCGAGTGCCGCCGAAATCGGCCCGAGCAGCCGAACGCCGAGTGCGCTGTCGCCGGCAATCCAAGTTCCGGCGCGGATCCACAGCGCGATCATCGGAGGGTGATCGAAATAGGCGGGCGCTAGTGCGCGCGACCAAACCCAGTAATAGGCTTCATCGGGCGCCAGAGGCAGCGAGGCGGCGAGCGCCAGCCGCAACAGCGTAAGTAATCCCAGGGCAGCCGCCATCGCTGCGGCCGGCCAAACATCTATTTGTTTCCCCGGCGAAGGCCGGGGCCCATCTTTCGGTCGCACGAACGGTTCCTTGGTTGGTAAGGCCTTGCCGTTGCTTGATGCGCGGGCACTTGTGGGTGAATGGATCCCGGCCTTCGCCGGGAAGGCGACAAGTATTCGGTCAGAGCAGGTGGGCGCGAAGATGTCGCGCAGCAAAGACATAATGGTTAAGTCTGTTCCGTCGCCGTGCTGCCGATTCGCGACAGTAGCGTCGGCTGCAGTGCAAATGAACAGCATTCCGCCATTACCGGTTGCCGGAGTGTTGCGACGGGCGTCGACCGCGCCGGTTATGGAGATGCCTCTGGCCGCCCGCAAATGGCCTGCCTATGATCGCCAGCGATGACCGCCCTGACCCGCTACATCTTACGGCAGTGTTTTGGCGTCATGATTTTCGTCACCGCCGCGTTGAGCGCCGCGGTGTGGCTCGCCCAATCGCTCCCGCTTATTGATCTGATTGTCAATCGCGGGCTGTCCCTAGACATTTTTCTCTATCTTGCCATGCTGATCCTGCCGCGATTTCTCGACATCGTGTTGCCGATTGGCGTGTTTATAGCGGTGCTGCTTACCTTTAACCGGCTTGCGACGGAGAGCGAACTCGTGGTGATGCGGGCTGCGGGGCTCGGCCCGCTGTCGCTCACCCGTCCGGTTTTGATTTTGGCCGCAATCGCGTTTTCAATTTTGATGAGCTTCTCGCTCTACGCTCTGCCCGTGTCGAGCCGAGCTTTTAAGGATCTGCAATTTGAGATCCGCCACCGGTTCGTCTCAAGTCTGATCCAGGAAGGAACGTTTACGACAATCTCGGATAAGCTGACATTGTACGTCCGTTCCCGCGAACCTAACGGCGACGTCGTCGGGCTCTTGATCAACGACAGTCGCGACCCGCAGAAACCGGTCACGATACTGGCTCAGCGCGCCGCCTTTGTCGACACATCGGCCGGCGCCCGAATCATCATGCTAAAAGGCAACCGTCAGCAGTTCGACCCGCAAAACCGCAGGCTTTCAGTGCTGACCTTCGACCGCTACACGCTTGACCTTGGTAGCCTGCAGGATGCTCCGGTCGTACGCTTTCGCGGGGCCGAAGAACGCTTTCTCGGAGAGCTGATGTTTCCATCCACGCACGACCCGGTGATCCGGCGGAGCTTTATTATGGAGGCGCACCAGCGGCTGTTGATCCCGCTGTCGGTTTTTAGCTTTGCGCTCGTTCCCCTCGCTTGCCTGCTGCCCGGTGAGTTCAGCCGGCGCGGGCAGTCCAAACGCGTCATGCTTGCGGTTGCTGCCGCTTTTTTGTTTCAAACCGCAAGCCTTGGCGTCAACGACTTTGCAGCGCGCTTCGGCCAAGCGATACCGCTGATGTATGTCGTCGACCTGTTTCCGTTTGCCGTGGGTTTGATGATCCTGCGGTACCGCGGGATCCGCTTTGGCCGGCGGTGGCCGGCTTATCCGGCCACCGCACGCCCTGGCTGACCGTCGGTTCCGCTCAGAAGGCATCGAGCGTGCTCCTCGGAAGAACCCTGTCCGCTTATATCGCGCGCCATTTTTTCTTGTGGTTCTGCGGCGTGTTCGGCGCCATGGCCGTTATTACGTTTCTCGCGGACTACATCGAGCTGATCCGGCGCAGCGGAGCGAAGATCCAGGCGACACTTGGATTACTGTTTAAGATGGCGGCGCTGCAATCGCCGCAAACCGCGCAAGAGGTGCTGCCGTTTGCCGTCCTGTTTGGCGCGATGTTCGCCTTTTGGCGGCTGACGCGGAACAACGAACTCGTCATCGTCCGCGCGGCCGGTGTCTCGGTCTGGCAATTTTTGATGCCCGCGGTCCTTGTGGCGCTGCTGATCGGCGTGGTTGCGGTTACGATCTTCAATCCGATAGCCGCACTCACATCGGCCGCCTATGAAAAACTCGATGCGCGCATTCTCGGCGGAAGTTCGGACGCGATGCTATTGTCGAACAGCGGTTTTTGGCTGCGACAGAGCGACGGATCGGGCGACCAGGTCATCATCCACGGCGGGAAATTCGCCTCGTTCGATCTGGTGCTCGACAAGGTCTCTATCTTCTTTTTCGATAACCGCACCGGGTTCACCTCGCGCATCGATGCCCGCACCGCCCGGCTCGAGCCCGGCGACTGGCTGGTCATCGACGGCGTGCGTTGGCGTCCCGACAAGCTCTCCGAGCCCTTTGCCCAATGGCGACTGCCCACCGAGCTGACGGCGCATAATATCGAGCAGAGTTTTGCCTCTCCCGAGACGCTGTCGTTTTGGGACCTGCCCGGCTTTATCGAATTGCTGGAGCGATCCGGCTTCCCCGCTCAGCGACATCGGCTACATTACGACGTCCTGCTCGCGCGACCGTTCCTTTTGTGCTCGATGGTATTGATCGCCGCGATCTTTAGTCTGCGGATGCAACGGCGCGGCGGTGCCACATTGATGATCGTCGGCGGCGTGACCGCCGGCTTCGTCCTGTTTGTCGTGTCGAACATCGTGTTCGCCCTCGGCATTTCTGCAAAGGTTCCGGTCGTGCTCGCCGCCTGGACCCCAACTGGGGTCGGCCTGATCTTTGGCGCATCTACGCTGCTGCATCTGGAAGACGGGTGATGACCGGGTTGCCGGGGCTTGCTCGCCGGCCCCCTCCCGTTCCCTCCCCCGCACGCGGGGGGGGAGGGTCAGGGTGGGGGTGCGGCATCGAAGCATGGCGGCGGCTGGGGACGGTGCTTCTGGTGCTGATCCAGATCGGCGCCGTCGCGCCTCCTGCCGCCGCTCAGCTGGGCGCCGCCCGCGGCGCCGTACAGAACCCGAATGCCCCGATCGTGCTGCGCGCGGATGAGATCGAGCATAACCAAGACCTTGCTCTGACGATCGCTCGGGGGAATGTCGAGCTGTCGCAGAGCGGCGACGTGTTGCTCGCCGATACGGTCACCTACAACCAGCGCACCGATACGGTGACGGCATCCGGACACGTCAGCCTGTCGCGGCCGACAGGCGAGATTTTGTTCGCCGATTATCTGGAACTGCGCAATACGCTGGGCGACGGCTTTGCCGAGAGCGTACG
This sequence comes from Alphaproteobacteria bacterium, assembly GCA_019237175.1. Lineage (GTDB taxonomy): Bacteria > Pseudomonadota > Alphaproteobacteria > ATCC43930 > CGMCC-115725 > AP-15. Next base: position 70 of record JAFAHP010000125.1, on the reverse strand, counting down.
TATGTTGCTTACCGACCGCTCGCGTCTGGCGGCGAACACCGCGCGCATGACCCACAAGAATCGTAACGAG
>JAFAHP010000097.1 GCA_019237175.1 Alphaproteobacteria bacterium | reverse complement strand
TCGGGATGGTGCAATTTGACCAGCATCTTGTAGCGCGCTTTGAGCCGCGCCGGGGGAAATGGCGGCTCGATCTCGAACACCGCAAGCGCCTGCTCGCGCGCGGACAGCGCGCGCCGGGCCGCGGCGCCGTAGGGTCCGCGGCGCTCGTCGCGCGATCTGCGGCCGTCCGACAATATGCCCAAGGGATCGCGCAACCGGCCGGCCCCGCTCGGCCCGTGGCGATCGCCAAGCGGCCAGCTCGGTCGTTGCCACACCGTATCGCAGCGGATTTCCGATTCGATTTCGGCGTCACTCATGCCGGCATAATAATTCCATGCGGTGTTGTAGGCACGCACGTGCTCGAGGCAGAACCAATAATAGTCGCGCAGGTTGAGGCGCGATTTCGGCGCGCGAAAATCGCCGCCGGCGGCGCAATCCGGGTGGTCGCACACCCGCGCCGGCGCCTCGGCCGCCGTCTCGAAAACCGGGTCCAACAACAAACGCCTCATCGCTCCAGTATGGGTGGCGAGCTACCCGCTGGCAAGGCCGGCCGCCCGCCGATCACCGTTGCGGCAAGGATGATCGGCCTCGCCACGGCGCATTACGGTCGACGCAACCGCCCGCTCGCGGCTAGGTCGAGACTTGCTCGAGCACGACGCCGGCCTGCTTGATCCCGAAGATCCGGATCAAGACTGCCGGCACCAGGGCGCCGGGGATCAGGATCCACAAGATCCAGCCGAGATGGTTGGGCCCGAGGGCGTAAAGCGGCCCGAGCAGGGTGACCCCGGCCCAGGCCCCCAGGTGACCGAGACCGTCGGTCCAAGCAAAAGCCCGCGCCCGGATGCGGGTCGGATAAGCGACGGCGGTGTAATTGTAGAGATTAAAGAGCCACAAGGCGACGCCGATGCGGCCGACCGTAAAGAACACGGCGATGACAGGCGCGGTCGGAAACAGGTAAATGACGATCCACGAGACCAAGAACAGGCCCGCCATGGCGCACATTACATCGCGCCGTTCGACCCGCTCGCCAAAATGCGAATTGACCTGAAACGCGATAAACGTGACCGCCCCGGACGCGGCAAACAACAGAAAAACGAAATGCGCCGAGGCGCCGTGGTCGACCATGTACACGGCAGCGAAGGCGCCGGTCCCGTAAATCAGCCCCGCATAGCCCAATAACCAAACAACAATCAGGACGGTCGTGCGGCGGCGATAGAGCGGGTTGGCGAAGATCTCGCGCCAACTGCCGTGCTCTCCGATCAGCACCGGATGACGGTTGCGTTCGGGCTCGGGAAGCTCGCGATGGCCGGCACGGCGGCAGCGCTCTTCGAGCCGTTCGATCTCCCGCTCCGCGGCCACGTGATGCCCCCGCGCCTCGAGCCAGCGCGGGGATTCGGGCAACAGCCATGACAGCAGCGGCAAGAGCACGACGATCTGGATCGCCGCACTGACCCATAGATAGGCTTGCCACTGCTCCGGAATCAGCCAAAAGCCGAGCAGCGCCACCGACACGGCGACGAGGGCGGTGACGCCCTGCGAGGCGAGCAGGACCCGGTTGCGGATCGCCGACGATGTCAGCTCAGAAAGATAGACGGAGTGGGTGGCGATGATGCCGCCGGCGCCGAGGGTGCTGAGCACCGAGAGGGCAATCAACCCCCAGAAATTGGTGACATAAACAAAAGGCCAAATACAAATGCCGCCCAGGAACGTTGCCAGCAGAATGCCAGGGCGGCGGCCGTAACGGTCGGCGACCCAGCTCATCAGATAAACGCCGAGCAGGATGCCGAGCCCGACCTGCAGTGCCTGGATCACCGAATATTGCAACACGGTGACGACGTGGTGGGGGCGCCAAACAAACGGGTAGAGGCGGGCGCCGATGCCGTCGGTGTCGAAGATGATAAAGCCCCAGGTGACCTCGACCAGGATCGCCAATTGCCACTGGATCCGAGTCAACGGCAGGCGGTCGATGCGCGCCGCAATATGGCCGGGATCCGCTTCGCGCGCCGGTGCTTGAGCCGATGCGACACTGGCCCCATCGATATTAGCCATCCTGCTCCCCTGGTTTGCTGCGGTCCGACCGTGCTTTGCGTTATAAAAAACGCCGTCTTCACGAACCTCGAAACGCCGGGCCGCTACCTAACAGGACGCGCAGATCGTCCCAGTTCCTTTGCCACCAAATGTCGGCGGGGCGCCAGAGCGCTCAAATCGCAACGTGCAGGGCGTGCTTTTCCGCATAATCGGCTCACCACCTACCGCAGATCAATCCTTGTCCGCACCGGCGAAATAGAGCGCGGGGTCGGCGGCGCGAATGCGGGCTTCGGGAAGGCCCAATTCGCGGCGCACGATGTTGGCGCCGGCGACCAGCGAGACGCATTTGTAATAGGCGATGCGGCGCGACAGCCCTTCGCGGCCAAAGCCGCAATCGGTGGTGATGACGAGGCGCTCGGGCGGGATGTATTCGAGCGCCTTGCGGATCAGCGCCGCGACATGCTCGGGCGGCTCGACAATCGTGTTGCAGTGGTTGACGACGCCGATGCCGATTTTCTTATCGGTCTTGAAGGTGCCGAAGAGTGGCAAATCCCTGCCGTCGTTGCTCGCGCATTCGAAGGTAATCACGTCGGCATTCAACTGTAAGAGATAGGGCAGGGCCCGCT
>JAFAHP010000539.1 GCA_019237175.1 Alphaproteobacteria bacterium | reverse complement strand
CACCCGATGACGCCGGCATCGATTGTGCCACAAACGGCTTGGCGTTCCTTACAATTCGCGTGCCATGTCGGCTGGATCGGCCGGTCGGATTTCTTCGAGTGCGGCAACAATCGCGATCATTGGTTTCCGGTCCGATGCCGCAACCGCAACCGTGGCCGACGTGTCCGTCGAGGCCCCGCTGATATTTTCAGCGGTCCGGATCGTGCCGCGAACCAAGGTCTTACGATCAGCGCGCGTGATCGCAGGCTCGAAGGATTCTGAGATCGCCTACCGTTCTTCCGCCGGCGCACGCGCTGTGAAAGCGACCATGTGTCTGCCTTCGTTGGCGAGCGTCGTATCGCGGATTTCCATGAGGCCGGCGGCTTCTAACATTTGGCGGACCTCGCCCGGGGTGAAGCGATATTGGTAACGCGGGCTGAAATTGTCGAACAGCGACAGGGCGCACTCGCCGCGGCTCGCGGCGGTGATCGGCGAAGCTTCGCGGCGCAGGCGGGCGACCACCGAGACAAGCGTCGTGTGCAGGGGCACCGCCGCCCAGCAGATCCGATAAAGGAGCCTTGGCGGCAGATGCGTGGTCAGGCTGCGGAGCAGGACATTCGGGATGCCGACCCAGGCCTCGCGGCGGCGGTACAACTGCACATATATGCGCCCGCCCGGACGAACCGCGGGCAACAATCCGCGAAATGCCCGCTCGACGCTCGGCGTGTGATGGAGAACGCCGCTCGAATGGACCATATCAAAGCGCCCGGGACGTATCGGCAACTCCATGATATTGCCCTGCACGAAGTGCACGAAGCCTTCGTAGTCCCCGGCATAGCGTTGCTTGCCGGATTGAGCGCGTTCAATTCCGGCGGAAAGGTCCACCCCGACCACCTCGGCGCCAAACGTCGCCAGCGCGGCCGTGAGCCGACCGTTGCCGCACCCGGCATCGAGGATCAGCGCCCCGCTCAACTCCTCGCGGTCGACGGCGAGCGAATGGAGAAATTCATCCTTGCGCAATGCGGCGTCATCCTTGAACCAAGTCTTGTCGCTCTCGCCTTGGTTGACCCATTGCAGCCCGAAACTTTTGTTACTTCGCGGATCGAAAACCGACGCATCGCTTCGCAATGCCGCGCAGATCGTGGGAGCGCGGCTGATCAGTTTGCGCACCACTTCGCGATGGCGATCGAAAAATGGCGCATATTCCCGCTCGGCGTTCCGGATTAGCCGCGGCACGGCGGCAACAATCGGATAAAGCGCGCCGCAATCGCGGCAGGCGAGGACCCCCTCCTCGATTTCGCGGCCGTAGCAGGCGGCACAATCCCCGGCATCGGGTGCGCGAACGACCGCGTCAGCAAGCCGCAAACCCTCTAGTTCGCATCTTTCGCTGCAGGCTGGGCCGTGCGAAGGCAGCGGACGGGCTGCCGCCGTTTCGTGGAGGACCGTCAGCTCCAGCACGCCTCGGCAAATCGGGCAGCCAATCAGATCGACCAGGCGGCGCTTCATGCCTCAGGCCTCCGCGTAGCCGCTGTGAGGAGGCCATCAGCGGATGCTGCAGGACCGACGGGTTTTGCCGCCTCGAACGTCTCGACCGCGAGCAGCCACTGGGCAGCGACCCGCTTGGCAACATCGTCCCAGGATTGTGATGAGAGATGATCGTGAATTCGCTGCGGGTCCCAGCTGCGCGTCAGTGCAGCGGTGATGCATTCGGCCAGCGCCACCGTGTCCTCCGGGTCATCGAACAGTATTCCAGCAAAGGGCGGCACCATGGTCTCGATATCGCCGACTTTGGCCGCGACCACCGGCCGTCCGCAAGCCATCGCCTCCAGCACCACATTCGGGCAGCCTTCGAAATCGCTGGCGAGAACGAACGCATCGGCAGCGCCGAGCCATAGTGCGACACGGTCCGGTAACTGCGCGCCGGCAAAGCGGACGCGATCCGCTAAGCCCAAATCGTGCACCAGGGCGCGGAGTTCAGCGCTGTTGTCATGTTCAGCACCTTTCCCGCCAACGATCGCGAGGCGCACGTCAGGACGGATTGCGACGACCCGAGATAGGCTTCGGATCACCCGGTGGAAACCCTTGCGAAGCGAGAGATGGCCAACCGATACGATAAGGCCCCCGTCCTGCGGCAGACCGAGTTCGCGCCGCGCTACGGTGCGAGTGATCACCCGGAAGCGCTCGCTGTCGACGCCGTTTGCGATCGTTGCGATCCGACATTCCGGAACACCACCTTCACGCGCACGCTCAGCCAGGTTGCCGGCAACCGCCAGCACCCGTTCAGCCCGCTGAAGGGCCCAATCGCAAAGGCGCCGTATGAGAGGGCGACGCGATAGCGGAATGATCGTGCCGCGCAACGTAATGCAAACGGGACGGCGGAACCAACGGCCAAGCAAGATCGCGGCGAAGCCGTCGGGATAGGCGAAATGCGCGTCGATCAGATCGAAATCGAAACTCGCGCGCAAGCGTCGGATCTCACCAAGCGCGGAGAGAAACAAAAAAAATCCGCGAAGACCCAGCATCACCTTAGGCGGATACCAAAAGCGCGGATGTTTGACGCAAAGAATTGGAGTTATATCCGCTATTCGAGCTTGGGAGGCCGGAGCGCGATGCCAGGACACGGGGGCGACGACCTGAATGTCTGCCAAAGCCGCAAGGTGTCGAATGCGCTCAAGCACAAAGGTGCCGTGCAGCGGTTGCCCGCGATTTGGAAATACCGTCGTGAATACCAGCACGCGCAGCCGACGACGCAACTGCCGCGGGGGAGCCTCCGGTGCAGGCCGAGTATGACGCCGCTCACTCATTGCATCCGCCTCCGCCGGAGACGACCCGTGAAGTGGCACGAAATGGGCGCAGCGCGTAGGTCTCCGGAGCGATCGCACAGCCGCATCGCTGGTTCAGCTTTTTTTTATAGGCTGCCGCTATTGATGGAGAGCTTTCAAATTGACGACGACCGGCAGTCTCTATAATAGAATTCAGGATGATCCCCGCTTCGATAACGTGGATAGACATAATATCACATCATTGTCAAAAAATGGTAAGGCTATCGGAAATCTTTGCTCCTTGTTTGAAGCAGCGGTCGACGTTGTTACACAAGGCCGCAGGGTTGTAGCGCGAGGCCGGCAGCATGTGTGGCTTCGCGG
>JAFAHP010000634.1 GCA_019237175.1 Alphaproteobacteria bacterium | reverse complement strand
GGCCGACCACAAGGGGCTCGCGACGATCGCCAACGAGACCGGGGATCTGGTGGCCCGTGCCCGCGCCAGCAAATTGAAGCTCGAAGAGTTCCAGGGCGGCACCTTTTCGATTTCCAATCTCGGCATGTACGGGGTCCGCGACTTTGCCGCCGTCATCAATCCACCGCATGGCGGTATCCTTGCGATCGGAGCTGGCGAGCAGCGCCCAGTTGTCAAAAATGGCGAACTTGCGGTCGCCACTGTCATGAGCTGCACCCTCTCATGCGACCACCGTGCCGTCGACGGCGCGGTCGGGGCGCAATTCCTCGCCGCTTTTAAGAAGCTCGTCGAAGATCCGCTTACAATGCTGCTGTGATGCGATGATGGTCCTATGCGCCCAATCCTGCACTTCTCTGCGTGATCTGGCTGCGAAAGCCCCTCGCCCCACCTCGGCGAGGAGGATGGTGGGCCCGCGTCGGCGCTAGGGTGAGGGGCGATGACCGAAAGTTCATTCGATCTGATCGTCGTTGGTGGCGGGCCCGGCGGCTATGTCGCTGCGATCCGCGCCGCACAACTTGGCATGAAGACCGCCCTAGTCGAGCGCGAGCATTTGGGTGGCATCTGTCTCAATTGGGGCTGCATTCCCACAAAGGCATTGCTGCGTAGTGCGGAGATTTTCCACATTCTCCGCCATCTCGATCAATACGGCTTTTCCGCCAAAGACATCAGTTATGACACCAGCAGGATTGTTGCGCGCTCGCGTGCGGTCGCGGAGCAGCTCTCGAACGGGGTCGCCTATCTGCTGAAAAAGAACAAGGTCGAGGTGTTGGACGGTCATGGCCGACTCGCTGGCAAAGGTATGCTCGCAGTCGAAAAAAGCGGCGCACAGGTCGCCGAGCTTGCAGCGCCGCACATAATTTTGGCGACCGGAGCGCGGGCTCGCACGTTGCCCGGTCTCGCACCCGACCCCGACCGGGTGTGGACCTACAAAGAGGCGATGGTGCCTTCGGCGATCCCAAAATCGCTCTTGGTTGTCGGCTCAGGCGCCATCGGCATCGAATTCGCGAGCTTCTATCGTGCCATGGGTGCCGAGGTTACGGTCATCGAAGCGCTCGATAGGGTGCTGCCGATCGAGGACGAGGAAATCTCCGCCTTTGCCCGTAAATCGTTCGAAAAGCAGGGAATAGAGATCTGCACCGGGGTGACAGTAAAATCACTCGAGCACAGCGACCGCCACGTCACCGCGAAGATCGAAGCCGGAGGAACGGCGAGTGCGCTTTCGGTCGAAAAGGTGATTCTCGCCGTCGGCATCGTCGGCAACGTTGAGGATATCGGCCTCGAATCGACCGCGGTCGAAGTGCGGCGTACCCATGTCGTGGTCGACGAGTGGCTGCGCACCGGAGAGCCTGGAATCTACGCGATCGGCGATCTTGTGGGCGCGCCTTGGCTGGCGCACAAGGCGATGCACGAAGGGGTGATCTGCGTTGAGCAAATCGCCGGGATTAACAATGTGCATCCCCTCGATCTTCGCAACATCCCGGCTTGTACCTATTGCCGCCCGCAGGTGGCGAGCGTCGGGCTCACCGAGGCTGCGGCGCGCGAGGCCGGCCATGAGGTTAGGGTCGGGCGCTTCCCGTTTATCGGGAACGGCAAGGCGATCGCTTACGGCGACCCTGAGGGGATGGTCAAGACCGTATTCGACGCGAAGACCGGCGAATTGTTGGGGGCGCATATGATCGGCGCCGAGGTTACCGAACTGATCCAGGGTTACACGATCGCCAAGACGCTTGAGACGACCGAGGCCGACCTGATTCGCACGGTCTTTCCACACCCGACGATCTCGGAGACGATGCACGAGGCAGTGCTTGACGCTTACGGACGGGCCATCCACTTCTAGCCCAGGGCTAACACGGTCGGATATGTCTGATTGCTATTCATCATGGCCGGGCTTGACCCGGCCATCTCCGCGTTCAGGGCAGGTGGGTCGCCCGGATCTCGTCGATGACCGGGTCAAATCTGCCGAGGACGATATCTGCGCAAACGTCGCTTCGGCCGCCCGGCATCCGGAAAAGGCGCACCAGCCGAACACTCCAATTCCGCGCAAACCGGATTGGCTGCGGGTCAAGGCACCGGGTTCGCCGGAATACCGCGCCACCCATCGGCTGATGCGCGAACAACGGCTCAATACGGTATGCGAAGAGGCGGCCTGCCCCAACATCGGCGAGTGCTGGAAGCAAAAGCACGCGACCGTCATGATCCTCGGGCGGGTCTGCACACGCGCTTGCACGTTTTGCAACGTCGCGACCGGCCGCCCCGATCTGGTTGACTCGCACGAGCCGCAACGCGTCGGCGAAGCGGTTGCCACACTCGGGCTGTCGCATGTCGTCGTTACCTCGGTTGATCGCGACGATCTCGACGATGGTGGGGCAAGGCAGTTCGCGCAGACCATCGCCGCCATCCGCGCCGCCGCACCAGCGACCACGATCGAGGTTCTAACCCCCGATTTTCTGCGCAAGGATGGCGCGCTCCAAATCGTCGTTGCCGCCCGACCCGACGTGTTCAATCACAATCTCGAAACCGTGCCGCGCCTTTACGCCGAGGTACGGCCCGGGGCGCGATATTTTCACTCGTTGCGCCTGCTCGATGCGGTCAAGCGGTTGGATCCGACATTGTTCACAAAATCGGGGGTTATGGTCGGGCTCGGTGAGGAGCGGACCGAGATATTGCAGGTCATGGACGATCTGCGGTCGGCCGAAGTCGATTTCCTGACAATCGGACAATATCTGCAGCCGACGCCGAAACATCATGTGGTCGCGCGCTTTGTGACTCCGGAGGAATTTACGGCTTATAAGCGGCTGGCGCTCGGCAAGGGATTTCTGCTGGTGTCGGCCGCGCCCTTGACCCGTTCGTCCTATCATGCGGGGGAGGATTTCGCGCGATTGCGCGCCGCCCGCGCCGCTCGGTTCGTTGCTGCCGGCTGACACGGCACGCAATGCCAACCCATGTTGAGCAACGTGTACTTCCCTACACGCCGCAACAACTTTTCGATCTTGTTGCAGATATTGAGCGCTATCCTGAATTCCTGCCGTGGTGCCGTGGCGCACGTATCCGCGAGTGCCGGCCGGATCTGGTCGTCGCCGATCTGATCATAGGCTTCAAGATGTTTCGGGAGCGGTTCACCTCGCGCGTGGCGCTCGATCCGCCGCACCGGATCGACGTCACTTACGCCGAAGGGCCGTTTCGCTACTTGAACAATCACTGGATTTTCGAGCAGATGCCGGAAGGGTGCCTGGTCGACTTTTTTGTCGATTTCGAATTCAAATCCCGGGTATTGCAAAAAGTCGTCGAGTTGCTGTTCGGTGAAGCGGTGCGCCGCATGGTCGCCGCTTTCGAGGCACGCGCCCGCGACCAATACGGCAATACGGCGCGGCGGCGCAGGTCACCGGCTTGCCGGTCAGAGAAGCCGGCATCGTCAGGTTAGTGCCCGGCGTGTCTTTCGCTGTTCCGGGTCGCGTTCGACGGCAAGCTCGACTTTGTCCGTAAATACGATATTGAGGTCGGCGACCGGCAGTTGTTTGGATGGGCATTGTGTAGTGTCCGAGCGGGCGACCGTCCCCTCGGTCAAGCCCAGTCCCCACCGTCAAAGCATGCCTCGGTCGTCGCTCGGACACGGCAATGCAAACGAGTGAATGGGTCGCTAAAATGACGGATTGTGACGATTCCAAGACAGCGGTTTTCAGACCAAGGTGGTAATCCGCTATGGCGGAGCGGCTGCGCCTTCAGATTTCGTCAAATCTCGGCTCCCGCCGGCTTCGCATCATGCCGGGGTGCCAACTCGGTGCCGAAAATTCACGATAGACCTTCTGCGTGGGCATCGTCCCGACTCGTTATGCATTGTTTTCAGCCACCAGAGGCGAGGAGAGGAGATGCCCGACTTCATCGATCCCGAAACGGGCGCGCAGGGCTTCCGGTCAATGGTTGCGATGCGCGACGGGGTGCGCCTGAACACGTTTGTCTTTCTGCCGGCCAACAGCGGGCCGTGCTGGCCGGTGATCCTGCACCGTACACCCTATGGCATCGCCG
>JAFAHP010000360.1 GCA_019237175.1 Alphaproteobacteria bacterium | reverse complement strand
GCCCGCGTCCCGATCATCCTGACCAGCCGCGCCGACAGCGTCATTACCCGCCTTGCCTCCTGCGCCGTCGCCAGCCTCGTCGCCGACGCCCGTCGCAAGAGTGCTGCCGCAGCACTGCGATGATGGAGGCGAACAGCCTGTCGCCCGAGGTGATCCAGACCTCGACCCTGCGGGGCTGCGCGCGTTTTCCTCGCGAGCCATAACGCTGCCGACGACGGGCGGCACGATCTATATTGACGGCGGCTACTACATATTCGGTTGAGAGGCCATTCGCATGAAGACAGCAGCGGAAGAGCCGCTGATCGGCGTGATCAACGCCGGTTCGTCGTCGCTGAAATTCAGTTTTTACGAAGGCGAAAAGCGCCTTCTGACCGGCCAGGTCGACGGGATCGGGGTGCATCCGAAAGCCAGCGCCAGCGGACCCGGCGGCGAGACGATCGCCCCGCCCGAGCTCGGCGGCAGGCCCCCGACGGTTCCGAGCGAATTTCTGCCCGTAATCATCCCATGGGCGCGCGAACGGCTCGGCAACCGTTCGCTGGCGGCGCTTGGCCATCGTGTCGTTCACGGCGGGATGCGCTATTCGCGGCCGGCCCGGGTTACGCCCGAATTGCTGGCCGAGCTGGAGCGGCTGGTGCCGCTGGCACCCTTGCACGAGCCGCACAATCTGGCGCCAATCAAGATGGCGCTACAGCTCAACCCGCAATTGCCGCAGGTGGCCTGCTTCGACACCGCCTTTCACCGCACCGCGCCCGAGGTCGAGCAGGCCTTTGCCCTGCCTTATGCGTTTTATCAGGAGGGGATCAGGCGCTACGGCTTTCACGGCCTGTCCTACGAGTACATCGCATCGGTCCTGCCGGAGCGTGCGTCCGAGATCGCCCACGGCCGCATCGTTGCGGCCCATCTCGGCAATGGTTGCTCGGCTTGCGCGCTCAAGGACCGGGTTTCGGTCGCGACGACGATGGGGTTCACGGCACTCGACGGGCTGCCGATGGGGACCCGCTGCGGTGAACTCGATGCCGGTGTCGTCCTGCACCTTATCCAGCAAAAGGGGATGGATGCGGACCAATTGGTCGATCTGCTCTATCGCCACTCCGGGATGCTCGGACTCTCGGGCGTTTCATCCGATTTCCGCGAGCTTCTGGCGAGCCCCGAGCCCCACGCGCGATTTGCGGTCGAGGTGTTCTGCTATCGCGCCGCCCGGCATATCGCTTCATTGGCGGCGGCGATGGGTGGTCTCGACGGCGTCGTATTCACAGCCGGCGTCGGCGAACACGCCGCGCCGGTGCGCGAGGCCATCTGCCGTGCTTGCGCCTGGCTCGGCCTGGAATTGGACGAGACGGCCAACCGCGAGCACCGCGAGCGCATCAGCACAAGGGCGAGCCGCGTCGTCGCTCTCGTCATCAAAACCGACGAGAATGTGATGATCGCGCGCCACGCCCGCGCCCTGGTGCAATCCTGAGATAGGGAGGTTAGACAACACCATGTCCGACAACCGCAATCCGGCAACGCGACCCCTGGGCACTTTCTCCGCTACCGATATCAGGCGGCGGATGGCGGAGATCGAAGCGGCCAAGGCCGCGGAGGAAATGCGCCGCCAGCAGGCGCAGGAAGAGCAAGAAAAAGCGGTCATGGCGGAATTCCATCGGCCGCCGGACCGCACGCCCGAGCAGCTGATGGCTTTAATTACTCAGCTCGTCAACCAGGCCGCCGAGCGCGGCCAGAGCGAGGTGCAGATCTATCGTTTTCCAAATTCGATGTGCACCGACCGCGGCCGCCGCATCAACAACCAGGAACCCGATTGGCCGCAGACCCTGGAGGGCCTTCCCAAGGCCGGGTACGAATTCTGGGACGAGCACCTCAGACCGCTGGGCTTCCACCTCAAGGCCGAGGTGCTCGACTATCCGGGCGGCATGCCCGGCGACATCGGCTTTTTTCTCACCTGGAAATAGAAGATTGCCTCGCCGGAAGAGTGCGTTGATATTCATTCGCCTGGGTCACCGTCGCTGGTAGACTTTGTTGGGGAGGCTGCCAGGCGCGTGCCGTCCTGAAGGCAAGAAAGAGGGGGAAATGAAGCTAGGGGGTGTGGCGCTCGGCGCAGCGCTGGCGGCAAGTGCGACGATCGCATCTGCTGCGGTGACCGAATCTCAATTTCCGCCAAAGACGGTGCGCGACCTGATCGGGATCTGTGCGCCGGCTAAAGACGATCCGCTGATGACAGCGGCGATCAACTATTGTCATGGCTTTGCCGAGGGCGCGATCATCGTCGAAGAGGCGCATGAAGGCCATCGCGACGTGCGCAGGCTGTTTTGCCTGCCTTCGCCGCCGCCGCCACATGGTTCCGAGATCAACAAGTTCATTGCCTGGGCCAATGCCCGGCCGTCTCGCCTCGACGATCCTGCGGTCGACGGTATGTTCATCTACCTGGCGGAAACCTACCCCTGTCCGCAAGCGGCCACCCGGAAACGGAGAGCGCGATGAAAAGGCTCATTGTGGCAGGATTGGTGGCGGCGCTGCCACTGGCCGGCTGCGCCAATATGACCCCCGGCCAGCAGCGGGCACTCAGCGGCACGGCGATCGGCGCCAGCGGTGGTGCAATCATCGGCGCCATTGCGGGGAATGCCGGGCTGGGGGCCGGTATTGGCGCGGCTGCGGGTCTCGCCGGCGGCCTGATCTACAACAAAGTGAAGGAAGACCAGTCCGCATCCTACAGCGCGGGCTACCAGGCCGGCGCTACAGGCCGGCCGCCAAACCCGCCGCAATAGGCGTTGGCGTTCGACTGGCCCGTCCGCCTCATAATTTGTTTTCTCGCACCCAATTACCGGTTCTGGCCGGCGAGAGGACCGTTCCAGATCCTTACGGCCGGTATGTCGCGAAGACGTTCTTGTTCGCCTCTCAAGGTCAGACGTTGTCGGCCTCCGTCGAACGGATTCCCGCAGGTGCCGCCGCTTCATGTCCCCACGTCCAGCCGGTGATCTCCGGCATATCGTCGCCATACCGGTCGATATACTCCTTATGCTCGATCAGCTTGTCGCGGATCGCCTGCTTGGCGTAGGCGGCCTTCGCGGCGAGATTTGGCACACGGTCGATCACATCGCCAACCAGGTGAAAGCGGTCGAGGTCGTTCAGAACGCACATGTCGAACGGCGTCGTCGTGGTGCCCTCTTCCTTGTAGCCGCGTACGTGGATGTTGTCGTGGCCGTGTCTGCGGTAGGTCAGCCGGTGAATGAGCCACGGATAGCCATGGAAGGCGAAGATGATCGGCTTGTCGATGGTGAACAGCGCGTCGAAGTCGTGGTCCGACAGGCCGTGCGGATGTTCGCTCGCCGGCTGCAAGGTCATCAGGTCCACGACATTGACGACGCGGATCTTCAGATCAGGCGCGTGGCGGTGCAGCAGGTCGACCGCGGCCAAAGTCTCCAAGGTCGGCACGTCACCGCAACAGGCCATCACCACGTCCGGCTCCTGACCCCGGTCGTTGCTGGCCCACTCCCAGATCCCGAGCCCGGCGGTGCAGTGCTTGACCGCCTCGTCCATTGTCAGCCACTGCGGGGCCGGCTGTTTGCCGGCGACGACGAGATTGATGTAGTTCCGGCTGCGTAGGCAGTGGTCAGTGACCGATAGCAGGGAATTGGCGTCGGGCGGTAGATAAACGCGGACGACCTCGGCTTTCTTGTTGACGACATGGTCGATGAAGCCGGGATCCTGGTGACTGAAGCCGTTGTGGTCCTGTCTCCAGACGTGGCTCGACAGCAGATAGTTGAGCGAGCCGATGGGTCGCCGCCAGGGAATGTGATTGCACACCTTTAGCCACTTGGCGTGCTGGTTGAACATCGCGTCGATGATGTGAATGAAGGCCTCGTAGCATGAGAAAAAGCCGTGCCGGCCAGTGAGCAGGTAGCCCTCGAGCCAGCCCTGGCATTGGTGCTCGCTGAGCATCTCCATAACCCGCCCGTCGGGTGCGAGATGGTCGTCCCACGGAAGGGTCTGCGCGACCCAGGCGCGATTGGTGACTTCGAGCACGTCCTGCCAGCGGTTCGAGTTGTTCTCGTCCGGACTGAACAGCCGGAAATTTCGCGCCTCCAGGTTCAGCTTCATGACATCGCGCAGAAACCTTCCCATCACCCGAGTGGCTTCGGCCGTGGCGACACCGGGTACCGTCACCTCGACCGCGTAATCGCGGAAATTCGGGAGCCGTAGATCGCGCAGCAGCAAGCCGCCATTGGCGTGCGGGTTGGCGCTCATCCGGCGGTCGCCGCGGGGAGGAAGTTCGGCCAGTTCGGGACGGAGGCGGCCGTTGCCGTCGAAAAGCTCCGCCGGCTGGTAGCTCTTCATCCACTCTTA
>JAFAHP010000216.1 GCA_019237175.1 Alphaproteobacteria bacterium | reverse complement strand
GCCGCTGCCGCCCTCCATTAGATAGCTCAGCTCCCCCTCCAGCCAGCCGCAAGTAAAAGCGAATAGGCGCACCGCCATCACCGCCACCTTATGCGCGGAAGGCCAGCGAGCGGTTCGCGTCCTCGAACAGGCGCATGTTCTTCTCGATGTCGTAGCGACCTTCCAACAGGGTCTCGGGATCCCACTCGCTGCGGGCCGCGGCAAAAAAATCGCCGCCATAGACATGGATGGCGCCGGTCAGCCGCAGCAGCGGGTTGGTCACCGAATGGATGATGTCGCGGCCCAACGGTTCGGCATCGTATTGCCCCAGCGATTTGGCGCCCGCGGCTTCGATCCGGTGGGCGGTCTCATCCGGCAGGCGCCGCCAGAAGATATTGTCCTCGCGGCCGGTGTAGACGCCGATTACCGCCCACATCAGATGGTTATGCGGCATGATCGTCATGCGCGGCGCCCAGACGACATTGAGGATCGTCAGAGTCGGCGAGCGGTAGAGCGGTGTGACCGCGGCGCGCTGCGGTTCACCGAGCCCGGCAAGCACGCCGGCCGGGTCGCGGACGGCGCGCGCGACGACCTCGCGCGCGGCTTTGGGCGTCGGATCCTCGCGGATCGCCTCCCGACAATCGGCGATAAAGCGATCGAGGTCGAACATGACTGAATGCCTCCTTGACTTCGTCATCACCGGGTTCGTCCCGGTGATCCACGCCTTCTTCGGCATCGAGCCAGGGCACGTGGATGACCGGGACCGACCCGCGGGTCGAGCCCGCGGGCTAAAGGCCCACCGGCCATGACGAGCTGTAGGGCGTAGCTTACCAACACTCCGTTGCCTTGTGTGCGCGTCTAAACCGGACAGCGGTGGCGTCATAGCACTATCTAGCGCACGACTGCCCGGCTCCTCGCATGCGCTCCGTTGAAAACAACATGCTAGCCTGAGGCACCGGCGAGAGCGGCGACCGTGGAGCGGTGTCCTTTTTGGTGGAAGTAATTTGCCCGATAGAATTCGAGGACAAGATCGCGAAAAACCGCAGGCGGGTAGTGCGGCGGGTTGTCGCTCGACACGCAACTCGGCAGGCATTCGATGACCCGGTCCGGGTTCGGGCTGTGGAAATAAGCGATCGAATAGCGGTCGGTGCCCGAATCGTTCAAGACCCCATGGGGCGTCGACAAAAGGCGGTCGTTTGACCAGCGCCGCATGATATTGCCGAGGTTGATCAGAAATGTGCCCGGAATGACGGGCGGGGGAAACCATTCACCCGAGGGCAGCCGCACGGCAAGCCCCGGCACGTCGGTGCGCGCCAATGCTGTCATAAAGCTGTTGTCGGTGTGCGGGCCCTGGCCAAAGACATTGTCTTCGGTCTCCTCCTGCGGCGGATAATGCAGAAACCGCAAATTGGCGTGCGCCTCGCCGGCAAAATACGCGGCGAACGAATCGGCCGGCATGTCCAGCGCCACCGCAAAGGGCGGCAGCATGCGGTCGCACATCGCACCCAGCGCGGCGAAATAGGCCATCATATCGTCGCTCAAGCTGGGTATCTCGGCCGGCCATTGGTTTTGGCCCCGCAATGGTGTGCCGGCGATTACGTCGGGATGATCCGGGCCGCGGTCGTGACTGACAAAAAAGCTCTCGTTGAGGTTGGGCCGGGTTGCCTTGTGAACAGCTGATGCGGCCTGCACCGAGGCGTTAAACGGCAGATAGCCGATATTGTTGTCGTTGAGCTTGAGTGCCAGCTTTTGGGCGAGCGGCAGGGCAAAAAACCGGCGTGACGCGGTAAAGGCGCGTTCGACGAGCGCGTCGGGCACCCCGTGGTTCAACGCATAAAAGAAGCCGATGTTACAGCAGGCATGATCGAGCTCACCCGCGAGGCGTGCGAGGGCACCCTTCTCCCTGGCAAAATAGGGCCCAAAATCGATGATCGGGATCACTTTGACCGCCGCCGCGTAATCCCGGACCGCCTGTTTCTTGAAGAGGTGCATTCGCTGTTCCCACCCCGCCAGATGCAACTATAACCGGCCTTCGCCGACGGGTTCCAGCCGGCTCGCCCGCCGCAAAGTGCGCGGGCTTATGCTGCTTCTGCAGCGGATCTGCAGCAAAATGCTCGCTCCTTGGACCACGGGCTGTCTTTACAGCCGCCGGACTCACCCACGATATGCGAAGATTGCGGCAATTTTAGCGGGCCACGACTTGTCGCCGCTAAGCTCGGTTCTATCCTCTCGGGGGTCCCCGGCTCCGAGGGAACGCGCATTTCAGAGCGGTCATTGCGAGGCGCGGTAGGCGCCGCGGCAATCCCGTGGTCACGAAGTATGTGGTGTCGAGATCGCCTCGCGGAGTTTATCCTCGCGCCGCGCGAAGAGGCTGGGCAAATATCGTCAAATTGGCTGGATCAATGCACTGCGTCCTTCGAGGCCTCGCTCCGCGAGGCGCCTCAGGATGAGGACTGTCGTTAATGCCATCACAGGCTTACCTCATGGTGAGGAGCGCTGCGGCGAAGCCGGAGCGCGTCTCGAACCACGCACTGTGTCGATGCAACGCAATTCTTGGCCAGCCTCTTCGCGCGGCCCGAGGATAAACTCCGCGAAGCAATCTCATGCCGATCGTGCTCAGCCCACCGGGATTGCTTCGTCGCGGAGCCTGTCCTCGGGCGGCGCATGGCGCCGACCCGGGGGCTCCTCGCAAAGACAACAACACTTAATCTGTGAACCTTTCCGATTAGGACACTC
Organism: Alphaproteobacteria bacterium; assembly: GCA_019237175.1. GTDB lineage: Bacteria > Pseudomonadota > Alphaproteobacteria > ATCC43930 > CGMCC-115725 > AP-15. Next base: position 2,688 of record JAFAHP010000216.1, on the reverse strand, counting down.
GCCAAAACACGGGAGGGAACGGGCAATGAACCGAGGGGTGGGCAAGCTCGCGGCGGCGGCGTTGTTGATGGCGATCACCATGCCAGGACCGGCTGCCGCCCAAAAACCCGGCGGGACTCTCCGGCTGTCGCATTTTGACAGCCCGGCGAGCATGTCGATCCTCGAAGAGGCGACGCGCGCCGCCGAAGAGCCCGCTATGGCGGTCATGAACAACCTTGTCATCTATGATCAGCAGATCGCCAAATCGAGCCTAGAGACGGTGCGGCCGGATCTGGCGACCAGCTGGAGCTGGAGCGAAGACGGCAAGGAGTTGACCTTTCCCCTGCGGCAGGGGGTCAAATGGCACGACGGCAAGCCGTTCACCGCTGCCGACGTCAAATGCACCTGGGATCTGCTGATGGGCACCGGCAATGACAAGCTGCGCATCAATCCGCGCAAGTCCTGGTACGACAACGTCGAGGCGCTGACGACCAACGGCGATCACGAGGTCAGCTTTCACCTAAAGCGGCCGCAGCCGGCGCTGTTGGCGCTACTCGCCTCCGGCTGGGCGCCGATCTATCCCTGCCACATACCGGCGCGTGATATGCGCCAGCATCCGATCGGCACCGGTCCGTTCAAATTCGTCGAGTTCAAGCCAAACGAATACATAAAGGTCACAAAGAACCCGGATTACTGGAAGCCGGGGCGGCCCTACCTCGACGCCATCGAATACCCGATCATGCGCGAGATCGCGCCGCGCAACCTCGCCTTCTTCGCCGGCAAGTTTGACGCCATCCCGCTGGGCGTGTCGATCCCGACCCTGAAGGACTTCAAAGAGCAGGCGCCGCGGGCGATCTGCCAGCAGAATGTCGGCAACGTGCCGCGCACGATGCTGATCAATCTGCACAAGCCGCCCTTCGACAATCCGGAATTCCGCCGCGCGATGGTGCTGGCCCTCGACCGCAAGGCGTTCGTCGATATCCTCAACAACGGTGTGCCGAGCCTCGGCGCAACGATGCTGCCGCCGCCCAATGGGGTCTGGGGCATGCCGCCGGAGGTATTGGCGACATTACCTGGTTATGGGGGCGATGTGGCGCAGAACCGCGCCGAAGCGCGCAAGATCTTGGAGAAGCTTGGCTACGGGCCGGACAAGCGACTTGCCGTCAAGATTTCGACGCGCAACTTTCCCGCCTGGCGCGACCCGGCAGTCATTCTGGCCTCGCAGCTGAAAGAGATCTACATCGACGGCGAACTGGAGTTTGTCGATACCGCGCTCTGGTATCCGAAGATGGCGCGCAAGGATTTCACCGTCGGCATGGTGCCGATGGAGAGCGGTGTCGATGACCCGGATCAGATGTTTTACGAGAATTTCTATAGCGGCGCGCAGCGCAACTATGCCGGCTATAGCGACCCGGAGTTCGACAAGCTGGTGGACCGGCAATCGATGGAGAGCGACCCGGTAAAGCGCAAGGAGATCGTCTGGCAGGCCGAACGCAAGCTGACGCAAGCCATGTTCCGGCCGGTGCTGTTCTATCCGGCGGGGGCAGGTTGTTGGCAGCCCTGGGTCAAAGGCTTCACGCTGATGACCAACAGCATCTACAACGACTGGCGCATGGAAGACGTCTGGCTCGACAAATAAGGCAAGTGCGGCGCCGGGCCGGCGCGATCACACAGACGCGATCGACCGTGCCTCGCCAGCCGTGCTAATTTCGGTCAAAATACGGGAAGATTAGACTGCGGCGGCGGGGGAGGTGAAAGCTTGGGCTCCTATTTGGTGCGGCGCTTGGGGCTGATGCTGGTGACCCTGTTTGGGATCTCGGTCATCATCTTTGTCATGTTGCGCGTTGCACCGGGCAACATCGCCGACATCCTGTTTGACGCCGCGGGCTTTGTCGACCCGGCGGAAAAGAAAGCGATCATGGCCCAGCTCGGTCTCGACAAGCCCCTCGTGGTGCAATATTTGAGCTGGATCGGCGGGCTTTTGCACGGCAATCTCGGCTATTCCTACGTCACCGACCGGCCTGCGCTTGCCGAGATTTTGCCCCGAATTCCGATCACCGCCAAGATTGCGGGCCTCGCTTTGTGCTTTGCTGCGCTGATCGGGATCCCGCTCGGGGTCATCAGCGCCGTCAAGCAGAACACCCGGCTCGACTACATCTTGCGCGTGATTTCTTTGTCCGCTCTATCGTTACCGAACTTCTGGCTCGGATTGCTGGTATTGATGGGGGCGGTCGCCTACTTCGGCACGATTCCGATTTACACTGACGCGCCGCAGAGTTTCTGGGCCGCGCTGGTTATGTACAGCGTGCCGGCCTTCGTCGTCGGGATCCGCAGCCAAGCCTTGCTGCTCCGGCTGACGCGCTCCTCGATGCTCGAAGTACTGCGCCAGGACTATATCCGGACGGCGCGCTCCAAGGGCGCTTCAGAGCAGGTCGTCAACTACCGCCATGCGCTGAAGAACGCTGTGTTGCCGGTGGTCACCGTGATCGGCCTTGAGGCTGCGTTTCTGATGGGCGGACTCGTCACTGTCGAAACGGTGTTCAACATTCCGGGTGTGGCGCGTTTTCTCGTCGAAGCGATCCGCTGGCGCGACTATCCGATCGTCCAGAACTTGATCATGTACATCGCCATCATAGTCGTTTTGGTCAATTTTACGGTAGATATGCTGTACGCGGTCCTCGATCCGCGCATCAAATATTCGGGATAAAC
>JAFAHP010000567.1 GCA_019237175.1 Alphaproteobacteria bacterium | reverse complement strand
GGAGAGAAGGAGAGGGGTGCGGGATCGAGAACCAAAGATGGGCCACCGCCTTCTTCTGATCAGCATCGGGATCTGGCTCGGGGCATCCACGGCGCATTCCGCGGCGTTGGCCATCGTGATGGCGGTCGACGTCTCAGACAGCGTCAGTGCCGATTCCTACATTCTGCAACGTGACGGTATCGCCCACGCCTTTGAGGACCGTCGGCTGGTCGAAGCGATCTCCGCCGCCCCGGGCGGGATTGAAGCCCTGCTTCTCGAATGGTCGGACCCCGATAAGATTGCGGTCACCGTCGATTGGACGCAAATTTTCGATGCGCGCAGCGCTGTCCGCTTTGCCGCCGCGGTTCACGCGACCACGCGCAGCTCGCGGGGATTGACCGCAGTCGGTCCCGCCCTTGCCGCGGCGGGTGAGCAATTCGCCCGTCTCCCGCAACCCGCTACCCGGCGCATGATCGACATTTCCGGCGATGGAATGGCCAATCTCGGCGAGCCACCGCAGGCGGTGCGTGACCGGCTTGTCACCACCGGCATAACGATCAACGCGCTTGCGATATTGACCGAGGAACCTTGGCTCGAAGACTACGATCGGCGCAATGTGATCGGCGGTCCGGGCGCTTTTGTGCTTGGGGTGCGAAACTTCCACAGCTTCGCCGAGGCGATGCGCCGCAAGCTCGCAGCCGAGGTCGCGAGCGCACCCCCACCCCTCCCTCCCCCGCAAGCGCGGGCAGGAGGGGGATTGCTCAAATGCAGTAGGTGGCGATCGGCGCGAAACCGTTGAATCCGACCGAGGCATAGCTTGCCGTGTAGGCGCCGGCGGCCAAAATTTCGATCTTGTCGCCGACTTCGAGCCCGAGCGGGAGGCGATAGTCGGCCTTTTCATAAAGGATATCGGCGCTGTCGCAAGTCGGCCCGGCGAGAACGACCGGCCCGCAAACCCCTTCGCGACCGGGGGTCTCGATGCGATATTTGATGCTTTCGTCCATCGTTTCGGCAAGACCGTTGAACTTGCCGACATCGAGATAGACCCAGCGCCGGTCGTCTTCGCCGCCCTTTTTTGAAATCAGCACGACCTCGCTCTGGATTACCCCGGCGTCACCCACCAACGAGCGACCGGGTTCGATGATGATCTCCGGAAGGCGGTTGCCGAAATGCCGGGTTACCGCTGCCATAACCGCCTGGGCATAGCATTCGATGGCGGGCACCTCGCCGGTGTAGTGCGCCGGGAAACCGCCGCCGATATTGACCATGCGCAGATCGATGTCGGCCTCGGCGAGCAGCGAAAACATCCGCGCCGCCGTGCCGATCGCACCATCCCACTGGCCAAGATCGGTCTGCTGCGAGCCGACGTGAAACGACACGCCGTAAGGATCGAGGCCGAGATCGCGTGCTCGCCGAAGCAGACCGACCGCCATCTCCGGCGCGCAGCCGAATTTGCGGGACAACGGCCATTCGGCCCCCTGGCAATCGACAAGAATGCGGCAGAACACCTGCGAGCCGGGTGCGGACCGCGCCAGTTTGTCGAGTTCGTGCGCACTGTCCAGGGCGAACAGCCGCAGCCCGGCCCCATAGGAGAAGGCGATGTCCTTCTCTTTCTTGATCGTGTTGCCAAACGAGAGCCGTTCGGGAGCCACCCCGCTCTGCAGGCACAGTTCGATCTCGCCGCGGCTCGCCACGTCGAAATTGGACCCCTTACCCTCGAGCATCGCGATGATGGCGGGCGCCGGATTGGCCTTGACCGCATAATAGACGCGCGCCAGCGGCAAATGCCGGCGAAGTGAATCGTAAGCCTCGGCGATCACATCGAGATCGACCACAAGGCACGGCGTTTCGGGTGAATTGTCGGCGAGAAAGCGCGCGATCCTCTTGTTCATTCCTGGGGGTCATCCTTCCCGCAGCAGCGGTTGTAGCAAGCAGGTGCGGGCGGCTGTTGCCCGGGTCCGCCGGCGGATGCGATCCGCAGGCGCCCGGACCACGACCGAGCACAAACCAACGGCTGCCGAGCCGGTTCTTTAAACCGGCGCGGCTGGATTTGATGCTTAGCTTAAACTACTGGGATCGGTGACCCGGCTGCCCCGCCCCCGCAGGCGCGTTCCGCGAAGGTTCGCGTCTGGGCAGGGCACCACGCCCCTCAGTCGGATAGCAACCATATCGACCTCCCTCTCGGGACCGGCCTTGCAGCCGGACGACCAAAAAGGACGCGTTACGT
>JAFAHP010000171.1 GCA_019237175.1 Alphaproteobacteria bacterium | reverse complement strand
CCTCGAGCCGCGCCGAGAGGAACTGCTGCATCCGATCCATCCGATCGAGCACCGTAGGCTCCGCTCCCGGTTTGAGGGACGCGCACAGTTGGGCCTCTTTTTGCCCTTCGATCTGCGCGGCGCTCTGGACCTTGTCCCACAGCGGGCGCTGCTCGGCAGTCAGGTTGAGCTTAACTTGAACATAGGCGAGCCGGGCGGCGCGCCGGGCGAGCCGGTCCGTACACCTCGCCTGCGGATCCCCTCGCATCATGCGGCGCATCATCGGCCAGCCGCGCATCCCTTGGCGATCGCGGTCAGGCATCCCATGCTCGCCGCTGTCTGCGCTCATCGGTCCGGCCTGTGCGTATTGAACATCCCCATCCTCGGCCGAGCGGGCGAGGAGCGGGACGGCAATGGCGACGGTCGCAGCCAGCGAGGCGGCGAGCAATGTCCTTTTCACGGAAACCTCCGTCAAGATTAGTGTCGAGCCCGAACTCACCTTTGATAGCGACGTCTCGGGACCGGGCTTCGTAGCATAGGATATGCAGTCCCTAACGGAACGATCCCCAGGTTTGCGCTCGCACCGTCAGAATTGAAACAGGCTAATCAGATCGCCGATCGCCGGCCGGTTGGCCGGGACATAGGGGTCGGACGGGTTTGCGACCGGGTTCGGCAGATGGTCGCGGCTCCTCGCCGATAGCGGGTCGAGGCGCCAATTCGCCTCGATGAATTTGAGGATCGAAACGTGATCGGTATAGGTGTGGTCGACAACGCCTTTCTTGGCAAAGGGCGAGACCGCGATCAGTGGGATGCGCGTGCCGTCGCCGAATGCGTCGAGGATTTGAATAGAGCCGCTGTCCCAATAGCCGCCGCTCTCGTCGACCGTGACGAGGACGGCGGTCTTTTCCCACAATGCCCGATTGCCCTGCACTTTGCCGATTAGCCGGCGCAGGAATTGCTCGTAACGTGAAACGGTCGACGAAGCCGGGTGACCCGACTCGCTATTGGGCGGGATTACAAAGGCGACCGCGGGCATATTGTCGGTGTTGTCGATATCGCTGAACAGTGCGTCGTGATCTTGCAGGTTCTTCCTCAGCGGGCTCGTCATAATCGCACTGGAAAAGATCAGCGGATCGCATACTGGGCAATATTCTCTGGTGATGCCGGCGCCGTCCCGCCCGCCGGAATACCACTTCCAGCTTATCCCTTTCCGCGATAGAGCCTCGGCGATCGTCGGCTGCGCTTGGGGCGGGACGCGAAACACCTGCGGTCCCAGTGGCGCCGGCTCGCCGGTGGGTAGGAAGCCGGCGTTGTAGTTGGTGACGAGGTTATAGGCGCCCGGCTCGCAGTTGCCGTCATTGAAGCTTTGATAGGGTAGTGCCGCCAGATAGCCGCGGATCGCCCCAATGCCGGGCTCGTTCGGGTCCGCGCATTTGGCATAGGAGCCGCTCGAATAGCCGGACTGCGTGTACCAATTGGTGGTGCCGGGGCGCGGGTTCGGGTTCTCGATCTGGTTCGGCGGCGGCTTCGCCAGTGCGCCCTCCTCCCAATAAGTGATAGCATGCCCGGTTGCGAGCGCCTGAAAATTGGCGCCGGTCCCACCCATCACCGGTTGATGGTAATTGTCGCTCACCGCAAAGGTGTCGGCGAGCTCGCGGAAATAGGGTGCGTCGCCGGTGGCCATGTTGTAGAAGCCCATCGCGAGCGCGCCCTGGTTGGTGCCGGAAGTCGAATCAGAGCGGTTTTGGGAGCCTTCGCCCGACGTCTCGGCTACCCAGACAAAGAGATCGCGCCGCCCGTCATTGACTTGCTGCCACATCTGGAAGAAGCGATGCACCGGATCGCCAACAGGCTCCGGATAGCCGACGTACTTGGTAATTTGGAACGGGCCGTTCGGCAATAGCTCCGGAAAGCGCTGGTCGGGGACGTTGCGCGGCAGTCCGACGGCGTGGGTCGTCCCGGGCTGCGGCAGCATCCCGTAAGTGCCGATGATCCGCGGCATCACCCCGTATAAGTCGTGCACCTCTGCCCGATGCTGCGCGGCTTTGGTGAAATCCGGCCCTGGG
>JAFAHP010000019.1 GCA_019237175.1 Alphaproteobacteria bacterium | reverse complement strand
GCCGGCCGTTGTCGGCGTCTCCGCGTCATGGGTCGGTGTCGGCATCGGGCGAACGACCTCCTCGGAGCTCTTGTCTTCACGCAGTCCCAAAAACACCGCGTGCCGGATGACCGTGTCGGCGGTCCAGCCGGCATAACCCACTTCGGCGACAAGTTCGGGCTTCGTCCAATGCACGCCTTTGACGACCGCACCCTTTGGCAGGGTTTTGACCGGGCGCACATTCCGGGTGAGAGGTTCGAGCCGTTCGCGCAACGTTGCCAGCATAGCATCGCTGAACCCGGTGCCGACGCGGCCGGCATAATGCAATTCGCCCTGTGGGTCGTAATAGCCGAGCAGCAGGGCGCCCAATCCCTGCCGGCCTCCGGCTGGGTCGCTGAAACCGATCACGACAAATTGGTCGCGATTGCCGCATTTGACCTTGAGCCAGCTGTCGTGGCGGCCCGCGCGGTAGCCGCTGTCGCGTCGTTTCGACACGATGCCTTCGAGGCGATAGCTGCAAGCGTGGCGAAAGAAGTCGCGGCCGCGTCCGATCTGGTGATCGCTGTAGCGCAGGACCCCGTCGGCATCCGGCGAAACCAACTTCGCCAGAGCGGATTTCCGGTCTTCGAGCGCCGCCCTGGTCAGATCCCACCCGTCAAGGTAGAGCAGGTCAAAGGCATAAAACACCAGCCGCTCGGTGCGCTGGTTGGCGATCGCATCCTGCAGATGGCCGAAATCGGTGGTGCCGTTGGCTTCGAGATGGACGATTTCGCCGTCGATCAGCGCCTCAGAGACCGGCAATTCGGCAAGACGCGCCGCGAGCCCCGGGAATTTCGTGGTCCAGTCGAGACCATTCCGGGTCGACAGCCGAACCTGGCGATTATGGATCCGCACCAGCAGCCGATAACCGTCGTATTTGATCTCGTGCAGCCAATCGGGCCCATCGGGCGCGTCCGTCGCCGCGCACGCCAAGAGCGGTCGCGGGTCGGCCGGCATCCGCGCCTTTCTTGCTCCCGGAATCGTAGAGGGATCGATCTGCGGCTGCTGCCGCCGAGCTTCGGCCGGGCGCTCCTCGCCGTTTGGGCCCCAGATCCGGTCACGGTCGACGGCAATTTCGTCAATCGTGCGCCCGCTCGCCGCACTTCTGGGATTGTCGGCGACGATCGCGTCGCCGCTGCCAGGCACTGCGGCAGCGTCGCGCTCTTTGATCAACAGCCAGTTCTCTTTGTCGCGGCCGCCATGCCTGCCGCCCATCCGCACCAAAGCCCATTTGCCGTGAAGCTTCTGGCCGTCGAGATCGAATTTGAGCGCGCCCTTTTGATAGGCTGCCTGCGGATCGGGGTCGAGCGGTGTCCAGGTGCCGCGATCCCAGATCATCGACGCGCCGGCACCGTAATTTCCCTCGGGAATGACGCCCTCGAACCCGCCATATTCGAGCGGATGGTCCTCGACATGCACCGCCAGCCTTTTCTCGGCGGGATCGGTGCTGGGGCCCCTCGGCACCGCCCAGCTTTTCAGCACCCCGTCGAGCTCGAGGCGGAAGTCATAGTGTAGCCGTCGGGCGGCGTGCTTTTGCACCACAAAGGAGAGCTTCGCCGACGGCTCGATATGTGCACCCGCGCCCGCGGGCTCGGGGGTTTTTGTAAAATCGCGCCTGCGGCGGTACTCGCTCAGCGCCATCGCCGCCGCCCGTCGCCCGTCAAAGCCACGTCCATCGTCAAAGCCCCTCACATCCGGTTGCGCATCCCCACATAATGTGGATAGGTGACGCCGCAGCATAGGAGATGGACATGCCGCGCGCGAGTTGGAGCGGGTTTTTGCGTCTTTCTCTCGTCACTTGCCCGGTCTATCTGACCCCGGCAACGACCGAGGCAAAGCGCATTCGCCTCCATCAGCTCAATTCCAAGACCGGAAACCGGGTTTCGCAACGTCTTGTCGATTCCAAAACCGGTGAGGAGGTCACCCGCGATCAGATCGTCAAAGGCTTTGAGTTCGATCGCGACCGCTATGTGGAGGTGAGTGACGAGGAGTTGAGGGATATTAAGATCGAGTCGTCGAAGATCATCGAACTCGACCGCTTTGTCAGCCGCGACGACGTGGATCCGCTTTATCTCGATACCCCCTATTACGTGTATCCCGACGGCCAAATCGCCGGTGAGACCTTTCACGTGATCGGCGAAGCGATGTTGCGCGCCAACAAGGTCGGTCTCGGCCGCATCGTGATCGCCAACCGCGAACGCCAGGTGTTGCTTGAGCCGCACGACGACGGTCTGGTGTTGTCGACCTTGCGCGCGAGTGACGAAGTCCGTACCGCCGAATTTGGCGGCAAGGACGGCGAGGTCGACCCCGAATTGGTCGCACTCGCCGAGACCATTATCGACCGCAAGAGCGGCGCGTTCGACCCGTCGAGTTTCCACGACCACTACCAGGACGCGTTGCGCGAACTTGTGCAGGGCAAGCTCAAGGGCCAGGTGATTGCCCCGCCCGAAGAGATCGAGGAACCGCCCAAGGTGATCAACCTGATGGACGCGCTCAAGCGCAGCCTGGCGCGGGAAGCGGACGGCTCGGGAAAAGCCGCTCCCGCCGAGGCGTCACCGGCGGTCCGGCGCGGCGCCAAAGGGGCTGGCGATCGCCGCCAGCCGGCACTGCTGTTGCCGGTTTCCGGCGGTCGCGACCGCCAGCCCGCGGCCAAAGGCGAGGCGGTCGCGCGCGCAGCGCCGTCCGCTGCCCGTCGCCGGAGCCGCGAGGAAGCCGCGGCCGAGCCTGCCGGCGAAGCGCCCCCAGCGCGCCGCCGCCGCAAAGCCTGAGGCGGCAGCTCTCCGGCTGGTGCCGCCGATCGACGGCGGACCGTTACGCAGTTCAGGGCCGAGTTTCCGCTTTGCCGATCAACGCCCTGACGATCGGTCCCAGATCAAACCGGCCGCGCTTCAGATCGTGACCGGCGCCGTCGATCGCGATCAGCTGGGTTTCCGCCG
>JAFAHP010000735.1 GCA_019237175.1 Alphaproteobacteria bacterium | reverse complement strand
AGCATGATCAAGAGGAACACGGTGAAGTCGAACGCGTCGAGGGTCCAGCCCAGCCACGCCGCCCACCAGGCGTACCACTGATCCTTGGTCGGCTCCCGCCACCACGGAACAGATCTTGCCGTCTCGACTGCTGCCATGGGTCTCCCTCCGTGTGTTCGCCGGCTCCTTAAAACCGGAGCTTTGTCAATAAGCTAAAGCGGACGGTGCGAAATGTCGCGCAGATTCTTTCGGGACAGCCCTACAATCGTCAAGCCGATCGGGGACTGCGTCGACGCTCTTCGCGTTATCCCGGCATCGAGCGGCTGGCGTTCGCGTCGATGCCGTTCAGGCGACGACGAGCTCAGACGACATTACGGTGCCCCGGGTCTCGGGGCCGAACGCCACCGAAAGAATGAAGTTGCCGAGGCCGAACAGCGTCCCGATCAGCATCGGGATCGCAAAGCCGAGGTGCCAATTGATCGCAAAAAAGGTCAGGATCGGCGGCACCATCGCGCCCGGAATTGCCCCGACATGGTAGCAAAAGCCGGTCGCGGTGCCGCGGATTTCGGTCGGAAACCGCTCGGTCAAATAGCTCGGCACTTGCCCGTACATGCCGCCGCCAGCAAACAACCCCTGCGCGACGAAAGCGATCACGACCCAGGTGAAATTACCGGCAAACAGGTAGATCGGCGCCAGCGGGATCGCGCAGAACGCCGGGATCATCATCGCCCACCGCCGGCCGATGCGATCCGACACCCAGCCCCAGCCAGAGCTGGCGAGAAACACGAGGATATTGGCAAAGGCGATCGGGGTCGCGATCAGCGCCGGGCTCAGGCCCAAATCCTTTTGTAAATGGGTCGCGAACAGCGCGTTGATCGAATAGTAGGTAACAAACCCGGCCGCCTGAAACCAGCAAGTGGTGATCGTGTTGACAATCATGCCACGCTGAAAAATCTTCATCAGCGGCACTTTGACTTCGCGCTTCTCGGCGCGCTGCAGCTTGCGGTTTTCGAGCCAGACTTCGGGCTCTTTGACAAAATAGCGGATATAGACGAGGGCCAGTGCGGGTGCGATGCCGACCCACAAACAGCCGCGCCACCCGAGGTATTTGTAGAAAAGGCCGTAGATCAGGCTGGACAGCAAAAAGCCCAAACCCCAAGAGCCCTGCAGGACGCCGCTCATAAGGCCGCGCGAGCGGATTGGCCAGGTCTCCATCGCCAGGGATGCGCCGGCCGGCCATTCGGCGCCCATAAAAAATCCAAGAAGCGCACGGAAGAACAGCAGAAACAAAAAGGTCGGCGAAAACCCGGCGATGAAATTACACATCGAATAGCCGAAGATCGACATCATCAGCGGGACCTTACGGCCCAGCCGGTCGGCCATCCACCCGGAGGCGGTGGCGCCGACCAACCGCATCCACAATGTCAGTGTGAACACCACTGTGACCGCAGTCAGCGGCACCCCGAACTCTTTCGAGATCGGCACCATGATCAGCAGGAAGATCGTGAAGTCGAACGAGTCGAGCGTCCAGCCCAGCCATGACGCGACAAAGGCGTACCACTGATCCTTTGTCGGCTCCTTCCACCACGGAATGTCCGTTACCGTCTCCACCGCCGCCATCGCACTCTCTCCTGTTCAACACGGCCCCGGCTGTGCAGCCTTGCGGCGAATGTAGAGCAGCAATAGGCGGCTGTCGCCAGCTTTTTTGCTCGAATAGCGCCGGTTATTTAGGCAGATGGAGGTTTACTATATTTGGCGTAATTGCTGACTGCGTTGGCTATGATTGCCAACCACGCCGCGATGGTCGGCGAGGCGCTGCAGCGGTTAGGCGACGACGAGATCCGGGACGATCGCCTTGCCCCTCGTTTCAGGGCTCACCAAGAGCGCGATGATGAAACTCGCCGCTCCGATTGAGGTCCCGATGAGCATCGGGATCGGCAGGCCGAGGTGCCATGTGCTCGCGAAATAGGCCAGAACCGGGGCACAGAACCCACCCCAGATCGCTCCCTGGTGATAGGCAAAGGCGGTCGCCGTCGCCCGCACTTCGGTAGGAAACCGCTCGCTCAGATAGCTCGGGATCTGGCCGAACATACCGCCGGTACCGGCGACGCCCTGCAGGACGTAGGCCACGACGATCACGGTGAAGTTACCGCTGAACAGATAGAACGGCGCCAACGGGATCGCGAAAAACGCCGGGATGATCATTGCCCAGCGCCGGCCGACGCGGTCCGACATCCAGCCCCAGCCCGAACTGGCGAGGAACGCCACGAGGTTGGCGAGGGCCACCGGCGTCGCGATCAGGGCCGGGCTCAGCTTCAGATCAGCCTGTAGATGTGCGACGAACAGCGAGTTGATCGAATAAGCGACGATAAAGGCCGACGCCATGAACCAGCACGCGGTCATCGTGTTGCCTAAGACGCCGCGCTTGAAGATCGTAAAAAACGGAGTCCTGACCTCGCGGTGCTCGACCCGTTGGCGGCGCCGGTTCTCCACCCAGACCTCGGGTTCCTTGACGAAGAAGCGGACATAGATGATCGACAATGCCGGCAGGATGCCGATCCAAAACATTCCGCGCCAACCGATCCAATTGTAGAGCAGCCCGTAGGCGACACTCGAAATGCAAAAGCCGAGATTTCCCGAGCCTTGCAGGATGCCGCTCATAAAGCCGCGCGAGCGCTGCGGCCACGTCTCCATCGCCAAAGCGGCACCTACTGGCCATTCGGCACCCATGCCGATGCCGAGCAGCGCGCGGAACAGTAAGAGAAACCACAAGCTCGGCGAAAAGCCGGCGATAAAATTGCACAGCGAGTACCAAGCGATCGAGATCATCAGCGGCGTCTTGCGGCCGATCCGATCGGCGAGCCAGCCGGCTGCGACAGCACCGATCAAGCGCATCCACAAGGTCAGGGTCAACACGAACGCTACCGCGGTAAGCGGCGCATGAAACTCGTTGGCGATCGGCACCATGATCATCAGGAATACGGTGAAGTCGAAAGCGTCGAGCGTCCAGCCGAGCCATGCCGCCCACCAGGCGTACCACTGGTCGCGGGTCGGCTCTTTCCACCACGGGACCGCTATCTGCGTCGCGGCAGCTACCGTCATCGTCAAACCTCCCCTTTAAGCCGGCCTCTGTTGACGAAGCCTTGAGGGGAGCTTAAGGCAGCGATACGCAGATGTCGCCGGTTTTTTACCTTAATTTTGGTGGGAGTGGTCGGTCGCCAGCCGCCGCGATGGTTTGGCTTTGCGCGGCGCCGAGCCTGCACGGATCAGAGATGCGCGCCGCGGAGCCGCGGCCGCCAACCGTCACGCCGGATCACGGTCTCGCATGACCAGTCGTCGGGTCAAATCCGCGTCGCCGAACGCCCCCGGGCCAGCAACAGGATCAACGCACCCAGCCCGATCAGCACGACAAAGGCCCAGCACAACAGGATGCGGACGATGATCTGGTCCCACAGGAACGGTGTGAGGTAGCGCTGGATGACCGCCTGGGCGAGGTTCAGGCTCGATCGATCGAGTTCGTACCACAATTGACCGACCGCAATCGGCATCCACACTCTGGTCTCGAACCAGGCGATTAGGTCTCTGACGAGAACGGACAGGCCAGCGAGGAACAGAACCCACCCGATTGCCCGCCAGACGATCATTACTGCTGTCCCAATGTTCGTTGCCGTTATAATGACCCCACACCAGGTGTCAGCAATGGCTTGCCCTCGGCATCGTGCTGCGTCATCAAACCGCAACCTTGACGCCGAGCCGGCAGTCTGCGGATAATGACTTGTCCAAGGGGTGCCCCGCCAGGGGGCTGAGACACCGCCGGCTTGCTCTTTCCCGCTCTCCGCGGGCTCCGGAAAGGAAAGAGTGAGGTGCGGAGACCCTTCGAACCTGATCCGGGTCGTGCCGGCGTAGGGACAGGAACACCGCGGCAACAGCCGCCCCTCTTCGCGGAATCCCGGATCTTCGGTCTATAACGGAGGCACCATGCCCGATTCCGCACCACTTTCATCTGCGAGGACGACGCCAAAGATCGAAGAGCTTCGGGTTACTACCGGGCCTTTTCCGTCTTCGCGCAAGGTCCATGTTTCAGGCCGGATCCATTCCGAGATCGCGGTCGCTATGCGCGAGATTGACCTCGAGCCGTCGTCCGGCGAGCCGCCGGT
>JAFAHP010000598.1 GCA_019237175.1 Alphaproteobacteria bacterium | reverse complement strand
GGTCAACGCCAATATCGGCAACTCGATTGTCACCTCATCGGTCGCCGAAGAAGTCGAAAAGATGGTGTGGGCGACGCGCTGGGGCGCGGACACGGTGATGGATCTGTCGACCGGGCGCAACATCCATACGATCCGCGAATGGATCATCCGCAACGCGCCGGTCCCGATCGGCACCGTGCCGATCTACCAGGCGCTCGAAAAGGTCGGCGGCAAAGCCGAGGAACTGACCTGGGAATTGTTCCGCGACACTTTGATCGAGCAGGCCGAACAGGGGGTCGATTACTTCACGATCCATGCCGGGGTGCGGCTTGCCTACATCCCGCTGACCGCCAACCGGGTCACCGGCATCGTCTCGCGCGGCGGCTCGATCATGGCGAAGTGGTGCCTCGCCCATCACCAGGAGAGTTTTCTTTACACGCATTTCCGCGAGATCAACGAGATCATGCGGGCCTACGATGTGAGCTATTCCTTGGGCGACGGGTTGCGCCCCGGCTCGATTGCCGACGCCAATGACCGCGCTCAGTTCGCGGAGCTCGAAACCCTCGGCGAATTGACCAAACTCGCCTGGGAGGACGGGGTCCAGGTCATGATCGAGGGCCCCGGACACGTGCCGATGCACAAGATCAAAATCAACATGGAAAAGCAGCTCGAAGAATGCGGCGAAGCGCCATTTTACACCTTGGGCCCGCTGACGACCGACATCGCCCCCGGCTATGACCACATCACATCAGGCATTGGCGCGGCGATGATCGGCTGGTTCGGCACAGCACTCTTGTGCTATGTGACGCCGAAGGAGCATCTCGGGCTCCCCGACCGCGACGACGTCAAAACCGGCGTCATCACCTACAAGATTGCCGCCCACGCCGCCGACCTCGCCAAGGGCCATCCGTCGGCGCGGGAGCGCGATGACGCCTTATCGCGGGCGCGGTTCGAGTTCCGCTGGCGCGACCAGTTCAATCTGTCGCTCGACCCCGAAACGGCGGAAAAGTTTCATGACCAGACGCTGCCCGCCGACGGCGCCAAACTCGCGCATTTCTGCTCGATGTGCGGGCCGAAATTCTGCTCGATGCAGATCACCCAGGAGATCCGCGACTACGCCCGTGCGGGGATGGAGCAGAAGTCGAAGGAATTCCTCGGCCAAGGCGCCGAAATCTACACTGACGAGCACGGCCAGCCCCGGGCGGCCGCGGACTGAACGCTGACCTCGCCGCGCGCAGTCCCTCACCCCGACTCTCTCCCCGCAGGCGCGGAGAGGGAGCGCGCAGCCATCGCGGTGGCAGAGTCCCTCGCCCCGCGATGCGGGGAGAGGGAGGGACCCGCACAGCGGGAGGGTGAGGGGCAAGCAGGTATCGAGGCTCGAAGAGAGGCGCGCCGCTACCCGCATCGGCCGATTGTCGGCGTGCTGGCGGTGGTGTTGCGCGGCGAGCGAGCCCTGGTCGTCCGCCGCGCCAACCCGCCAATGGCCGGGCGCTGGGGGTTTCCGGGCGGCGTTCTTGAACTCGGCGAGACCGTCGCCGAGGGCGCGATGCGCGAACTCCGCGAGGAAACCGGTGTCGTCGCCGAGCCGATCACGCCGCTGACCGTCATCGACTCGATCGATCATGATGACGAGGGGCGGGTGCGGTTTCACTATACGCTCGTCGCGGTCCACGCCCGGTGGCGCTCGGGCGAAGGGATTGCGGCCGACGATGCGGACGAAGTCGCCTGGCTCAGCCGCGCCGACATCGTCGAGGGCGGACTTGCCACCGCCCCCGCATTGTTGCCGCTTCTCGAACTCGCGGTGAAGGCCGGAGAGGGTAATTAGAACATAGACCCGCACCAGCTATCTTAGAGCAGATGCGGCGATTTTCTACACCTTGGTGTGCTCGTCCCGGATCCCTTCCCCCGCGAGCGCCGTGAGGATCTTTTCCGCCGCCTCGTCTTGCCCGAGCTGTGCTGTATCGGTAATGGAAGCGTCCGCGATAGAGTGCAGTATAGTGCTGTCCAGTTTCGTTCCAGGGGCGAGGACGGCAACTACTTTTTTGCCTAATCCGGTAGCCATTCCAATCTCTAGCCCAGTATTTTGGCTTGAGACGGCTCTGTCCGAGAGGATCACGACCAAGGCGTCAGCCGCCTGTATAGCGTTGCGAATTGCTGAAGAAAAATTGGCTCCGGGAGCTAGATCGAGATCGTCTAGCGCCGTGGATACCCCTGCTCGGTTCAAAGCACTTCGTATCCACTGCGCAAATTCGCGGTCTTCATGGCTATAGGAAATGAAAACCTTGCTCATGAAGCCATTCCTTGCACTCGGGTTTTCACCTCTTCAAAGTACCTTTCGATATCGTTGATCTCAACAAGATTGAGATCGTTCAAGACGGCCCGGCCCCCGCCGCTGTCAAGATCGGTTAGAGTAACCTGATAAAGTACGATGACTATTCGTTTTTGATTTACCCACGCCGCTCCGATCTCCACCCAAACCCAATTACGACGCATCGACCAAGGTGTAAATAACGCAACTAACTCGTCGACCCTTCCAACTTCCTCGCGGATTATCTGCTTAAAATCATCGCCCTTCATTAAGTCATTGTTATCCAGGAAAGTTATAGCACCACACTGCTGCAAACGCGAGGCGATTTGAGAGGCGAGCCACACATCTGCGCCGCCGTGCGATATAAATATTCGGTATGACGTCAGTCTTGGGGCCCTGTCTCGACGCTTGCCAGGGGTCCCCAATCTGCGGCGAGCTGCACGCGCATGGCCTGATGGTGGCATTTACGGCGGCCCGCCTTACTTCCGCGATCGGTAACATCGTTTCTTAGCAGGGCCGGGGTGACGCCGCCAGCATCTGCAACCCGCTTTGCTTCCCGGAGTGATATTCGTAGGGATCACCCTTCGGGAAGATTTCTTAGCAACCTTTCAGGGAGCAAGGTCATGAGTCGATTGTTTGGGCCGATGCGGCAAATCGGGATCGTCGTGCGCGATATCGACAAGGCGATGCGCCATTGGATCGAGGTTTGCGGGGTGGGGCCGTGGTATGTCGCCGAAAAGCTGCCGCTCGACGGCTTCTGGTACAAGGAACAGCCCTACCCCGACATCCACCTGACGATAGCGCTCGCCAATTCGGGCGAGGTGCAGCTCGAGCTGATCCAGCAGCGCGACGAGAGGCCCAGCATGTATCGCGAGTTTCTCGCCGCCGGGCACGAGGGGCCGCAGCACTGGTCGAGCTGGCCCGAAAATTACCATGAACTGCTCGACCGCGCGCTCGAGCGCGGCTGGGTCATCGGACAGCGCGGCGAAAGCCCGCGCGGGCCTTTTGTTTATTTTCAGAATGAAGGCCATCCCGGCACCGTCATCGAGATGGCCGAACTGACGCCGACCCGGCGGCGGATTTTCGATGCCGTGCGCGAAGCGGCGAACGGCTGGAACGGCGCCGACCCGATCCGCCAAGATTGGCCGCACGGCTGAGATGGTCAGCCGCCGCTCACCACAGCGAGACGGCGTGGCCATCGTCAAGGCAAACGCGGACACTGTGCGCGATACGCTCCGACCCATCGTCAAAAACGGTCTTGATGTCTACCCTGCAGTTGCCGTTTCGGTCGTCGATATCGACGAGCACGGATTTACCGGGCAACAGGAAGTCCGAGCCTAAAAGATCAGCTTGCCAATCGCTGGCCCCATCATCCGAAACATGGATTTCAACAATCGGTTGGCGAGCATTGTTGGTCAACAGAACATGCCGCTCTTCGCCCTGCGCCTGGGACCCGTCACTGCTTGGGAACAGAAACATCAGTGAGGCGGCGGCGAGCGC
>JAFAHP010000254.1 GCA_019237175.1 Alphaproteobacteria bacterium | reverse complement strand
GGCGTCGCTGTGATCACGCTCAACCGGCCGGCAAAGCTCAACGCGCTCAGCTTTGAGCTGATGCGCGAACTCGACGAGGCGCTCAGCGAATACGAAAAAGACGACGCCATCAACGCGGTGATCCTGACCGGCGCCGGTGAGCGCGCGTTTTCGGCCGGCGCCGACATCCACGAGATGGCGGGGCTGTCGAGCGAGGAATTGGCCCAGCGCCAAGCCTTCCGCAGCGAAGCGACCTGGCATGTCGCGAGCTTTGCAAAGCCGCTGATCGGCGCGATCAACGGGCTCGCCTATGGCGGCGCGGCTTTACTGTGCTCGACGCTGGACCTGCGCATCGGCTGCGAACATACCCAGTTCCGGTTTTTGGCGGCGAGCTACGGCCGCGTTAATTCGACTTGGTCGTTGCCCCTCTTGGTCGGTTTGCCGAAGGCGAAGGAGCTTCTCTACACGGGCCGCGTCGTCGGGGCCGAGGAAGCCGAGCGCATCGGACTTTTAAACCAGGTCGTCGCGGCCGCGCGGCTGACCGAAACCGCGATCGAGATGGCTCAAATGATCGCGAAAAACGACCCGCGCATGGTTCAGGGGATCAAGCGCCTGTTGCATGAACAGATCGGCACCGGCTGGCGCGATCGTTATGCGACCGAGGAGGATGCGCGCGCGACATGGCTCGCGGCCGATCATCCTCGCGATGGTTTCCGCGAATTCCTGAGCCGCAAACCGGGCCTCGCCTAGGGGCTGGGCCCCAGTATTGCGGCGGCAGACCGCGGCACCGCTTCATTGATGATAAATGACTCGCGCGCTAATGATCCCCCCTCCCTAACCCTCCCCCGTGCGGGGGGAGGGTCAGGGGGGGCGTCGCCGGCAGTGGTTAGGCAAGGGCCAAAATGGTTGAATCTCGCGTCTCGGTCTCCTGTCCAACGCTTAATCCCTGTGGCCGCCAGCTGTCGGTAGACGCGAATTGCCGACACCGTTGCGCCGGCGAATTGCTTCGTTGATCGATAGCGGCACTTTCTCTCCAGACGCGCATGCGGTCGCCATCGTTTGCTGAGGCTGCGGTCGCCGCGGTCGCCGAGGGGCCTCTCCCGGAAGACGCGATCCGGAGGGGGTTCGAGCTGACCGTCGTGGTGCCGACTTTTAACGAACGCGACAATGTCGAGCTGGTGCTCGAACGCCTCGATGCTGCACTGGACGGGATCGAGTGGGAAGTCGTCTACGTCGACGACGACTCGCCCGACGGCACCGCCGACAAGGTCCGCGCGCTGGCCCAGGACCACCCTCGTGTGCGCTGTTTGCAACGCATCGGCCGCCGCGGGCTGTCGGCGGCGGTCATCGAAGGGATGCTCTCGAGCAGCGCCCCCTTTTTCGCGGTCATCGACGCCGATCTTCAGCACGACGCGGCGTTGTTGCCGCGCATGCTGGCAGCCCTCAAGGAGGAGGCGCTCGATATTGTTGTTGGCAGTCGCCGCAGTCCCGGTGGTGGGGTCGGTGACTGGGACCGCCGCCGGGTAGCAATCAGCAACGTGGCGGCGGGCTTGGCGCGGCTGGTTGTCGCTGCCGACCTCACCGACCCGATGAGCGGGTTCTTTATATTGTCCCGGCCGGCTTTCGAACGCGCTGTCCGGCGTCTGTCGGGCCAAGGCTTCAAGATTCTCCTCGACCTCTTCGCCTCGACCCCGGTTGCGTTCCGCTTCAAGGAAATGCCTTACGTGTTCGGTCGGCGGCAGCACGGCGAAAGCAAACTCGACAGCTTCGTCATCTGGGAATACCTGATGCTGCTGGCGGACAAGCTGGTCGGCGGATATGTGCCAGCTCGTTTTATTTCCTTCGCCGCGATCGGTGGTTTTGGCGTCGTCGTCCATTTCACGGCGCTTTATCTGGGATTGAAACTGTTTGCATTCCCGCTGGCGCAGGCGGTTGCCACTGTGGTCGCGATGACCAGCAACTTTGCGCTCAATAATGTGCTCACCTACCGCGACCGGCGGCTGGCTGGCTTGCGCTTTGTCACCGGTCTTGTTTCGTTTTATGCCGTGTGCAGTCTCGGCGCGGTGGCCAATGTCGGCATTGCCTCCGCCGCCTTTGCCGATCACTACACCTGGTGGGCTTCCGGTCTTGCCGGTGCGGTGGTCGGGGTCGTGTGGAATTACGCCGTCTCTTCGGTCTTGACCTGGAAACGCAGCTGACGCTCGCACCCGCTGGCGGCCGTTCACCGGAGCACGCTGGTGTGCCGGCTCGCTGCTGTGGCGGTCGGTATCGTCTCACCCGGCTGTTTTGCGCACATCCGCAGGGTCACGCGGCTCCAAACGCGAACAAGCTGGGGACGGTCGCAAATCCGAAGTGGGCGGCCCGGGTGATGGTGGCGGCGGCAACCCCTCGCGCCGTCGATGCGCTGACCGTGAAGAGCTGATATCCGGATCATGGAATTTGGAAGTCGGTGATCACGACCTCTTCGGTTGCGGTATCGAGCACCGCACAGCTCAGCTGCCGGCCATTGCCGGTGTCGCGCGCGTCCCCCGCGGAACCCGGATTGATCACCAGCACGTGCCCAATCCGGCGCACGAGCTGATGGTGGGTGTGGCCATAGAGGACAAAATCGGAGTCGGCCTCAGCGAACCGCTCCAACAGCGCGCTGTGTGGAAAGACGTAGGCGCCGCGCGGCTCCCACGGCGTTGAATGCACCATCAGGAGCTTCTTGCCGCCGATCTCGAGCTCGAGGCGATGCGGTCGCTCGCCCAACCAGCTGACCAGGGAGCCGTCTATCCAGTCTGCCGTACGGGCGCGGGCGCCATGCGGCCCGAGAAAGACCTCCTCGTGATTTCCCAGGATCACGTGCGCGCCACGGTCGCGTAGCAGCTGCACGACCTCGTTTGAAAAGCGATATTCGTAAATACTGTCGCCAAGACAGATCAGCTCGTCCACATCGCCAATCACGTCAAGCGCACGCAACAGGCCGCGCTTGTTGCAGTGCACATCGGAAACGATCCCTATTTTCACACTCCGCTCCTCCCAACCCCTGCATCTGGCCGGGCCGCAGCGGCCGGCGGCCGGAGGCGCAGCAGATTCATCGCCTTCAAGCTCATGACCACGGTGTCATTCTGGTTCAATACCTCGATCAAAGTACGGATCGTGCCGCGATCGTGCTTGGAGCGCGAGCGGGTCGCATCGAGAACCGTGATCCGCAGACGCAGCACATCATCGGGCCGCACTGGGTGAGTCCAGCGCAACTCATCGATGCCGGGCGAAGCGATGCTGGCGTGGCCAGGCAGAAAATGGTCGACCAAAAGCCGCATCATCATGCTCGCAGTATGCCAGCCGCTGGCGATCAGCCCGCCGAAATGGCCGTGAGCCGCGGCTTGCGGGTCAACGTGCATCGGTTGCGGATCGAAGCGGCGGGCAAAATCGATGATCTCGGGCGCGGTAACTGCAGTGTGGCCGACTTCGCACACC
>JAFAHP010000064.1 GCA_019237175.1 Alphaproteobacteria bacterium | reverse complement strand
CTTATGAGTGATACAGAACGTTATCACTAGCAAGAACGCTCGGGCAGGGGGTGAAGCAGCCGCTGTTGCCCCTAACCGTACTTGGCCACATGTCCGCCTGAGCACGGGGCGACAGAGAGATGCGGCCATATGAATTTTTATCAAAGGCACTCGGGAGTTATTCTGAGCTCTACTCAACAAACCGTGGAGGCTCTTTATGGAGGTAGGATATTTTGCCGTCGGCATCGGACCGACAGTCGCTCCCGAGTGGGTAAGAACGGTCGCGACCACGGCGGAGCGGCTCGGTTTTTCGACAATTTGGGCGCCGGAGCACGTCGTTCTGCTCGACGAATACGCGTCCAAATATCCGTATTCGTCCGGCAAATTCCCGGCGCCAACGGATACGCCGATCGCCGATCCCTTCACGACATTGGCATATGCGGCTGCGTGCACGACAAAGATCCGACTGGCGACCGGCATTTGTCTGGTGCCCGAGCATAATCCCCTGGTGCTGGCCAAGACGGTGGCAACGGTCGACCGGTTGAGCAGCGGCCGTTTCATCCTCGGCGTCGGTGTGGGATGGTTGGCGGAAGAGTTCGAGGCACTGGGTGTCCCGTTCGCCCGCCGCGGCCAACGCACACGCGAGTATATCGAGGTCATGCGCAAGCTTTGGAGCGAGGGCAGCAGCTCGCATCAGGGCGAGTTCGTCAATTTCAGGAATGTGTTGAGCTACCCGAAGCCGGTCAACGGCAAACGGGTACCGGTGTGGTTCGGGGGCGAGAGTAATCCGGCATTGCGGCGGATCGCCGAATACGGCGATGGCTGGATTGGCTTCAACCTCTTGCCCGAGGACGCCGCCACGAAGGTCAAACGCATCGAAGAATTGTTGAAGGCAAATGGCCGCAATCGTTCCGATGTCAAACTCGCGGTATCGCCCTACACCAAGCCAATCAAGACCGATGATTTGAAGCGCTATCGCGATGCCGGCGTTGAGGAAGTCGCGTTATTGGGTGCGGGCGGGATTCGGGCGGAAGGGGACATGATTGCCGGGCTCGAGCAGATGGCACGGGAGTTCGTCGAGCCGGCGCTCAAGCTGTAAGCGAGGCCCAATCGGCTCGGCGCGCGCGGCCGTGAGCCCAGCGGTTCGGCTGAACTGCATAAGAACTTTGGTCGCGCCCCGCCGCACGTGCTCTTTGACCGTCACGTCGACATTGCCGATCGTCATGGTCGCCATCGCTGTCTCCGCATCCTCACTGCCTGGCTCAGAAGCCAAGCTCGCTGTGCGAACCAAGCCGGACGAGCTCGATAGTGGCGTCGTCCGGCTTGCGATAAATCAGAACGAGGTCGGGCCTGATATGGCAGTCGCGGTGATCGCTCCATTCGCCGCCAAGCGGATGATCGAAGTACCGGCGCGGCAACGGCTCGTCCTTCGCCAGCATGTTAACGGTCTCTGAGCAGCATGGCGGCGAGGTGCTTGCTGTGCCGTCCCGATTTTTCCCGCTTGTAGTCACGCCGAAAGCGGCTGGTGTACTTAACAATCCGCATTCAGGCTCGTGAGCAGCTTTCCCGGCGGACCAGCGGTTGTGAGCTCGCCGCGCCGCGCGGCTCTCATCGCCTCGATTGTTTCCTCGTTGGGCACCAGCGGCTCGAAGGGCAGCGCTTTTTCCTTCGCGATCTTGATCATCATCAGGCGGAAGGCGTCGGACACGGTAAGGCCCATTGCCTCCAGCACGGCGGCGGCTTCCTTCTTGATCCGGTCGTCGATGCGGGCCCGCACGACAGAATTCGTGGTCATCGCAGTATCCTCCATTGGGCTACAATGTAGCACAACTCCGGGAAAATTCAAAGTTGTCACCGAGGTTCGATGATCATCAGTTGGTTTGTCGTCGCTCAATTAGCGGCGCTTCAATCGGTCGTGGCGAGCGCCGGAGGGGGTCTATTTCGCCGCCGAAAGGCCAGGCTCGGGCGGCTTGTGTCAATCGCGCAGGGCGCAGATGTGCGTCTGCATGGGAAACCTGCATCAGAAAAACCAATGTCATCAGGGACGTGGTGGTGATGCAGACATCTCAACTTCTGCACCCGCCGGATTTGGGTGGTAAGAAACCGACATTGTATTGCTCATTCGCTCGGCCTTTTTCTGTCACCCTCCGTCGGCGACCTGTCGGCGCCCGGGAACGGCGCGACGGGCCTCAAATCTCTCAAAGTTTGGCGAGTTGGGCAGCGGGCAGGGATATGGATTTGCCAGGTCGGCCGCCCGTTACAGAGCGACATATTCAAAGCGGCGTCGCCGAGCGGCCGTCCTGGGCGCTGAGCAGCATCTGGCGGTAGGGCGTGGCGGCTCGCCGCGGCCCGCAGCTCGCAGCAATAATGCCAGGACGAACGAAATGGCCGACTTTTACCGGCGCGCCGACGCTCTCCGAGCGTGATTTACGATTTAGCCCATGGTGGCACAACGACCGCTCGCACGCCATGTAATACAATACTGAGCGAGGGTAATACGAGGCTGCGCAATGACCAAAATGACTGCCAAAGGCCAAGTCACGATCCCGAAAAGGTTGCGCGATCATCTCGGTCTCAAGCCGGGCAGCGAGGTCAAATTCGAGTTCCGCGATGACGGGGAGGTTGTCATCAAGAGCGAAACCGGCAAAAGGAAGGGACGATTTGACGATCTGGTGGGCAGCACCAAATTCGGGATGACGACCGACGAGTTGATGCGGCAGCTGCGCGGCAGCGACGAGTGATCCTTGTCGACACCAATGTGCTGTTGGACGTCGTCGTCGCCGATCCGGTATGGGCCGAGTGGTCGTGCGGGCAACTGAATGCCGCAGCGGCCCGCGGCGAGATGGCCATCAACGATATCGTCTATGCCGAGCTTTCAGTCGGCTATTCACGGATCGAGGTACACGATGCAATGCTTGCGGCCGCCGGTCTCAGGCTTGCTCGGATCCCCGCCAGCGGCTTGTTTCTCGCGGGTCAGGCTTTCCGCAAATACCGAGATGCCGGCGGCAGAAGAACGGGCGTGCTGCCTGACTTGTTTATCGG
>JAFAHP010000804.1 GCA_019237175.1 Alphaproteobacteria bacterium | reverse complement strand
ATTCTCGGCTCGTTTTTTCCCGCATGGATGCTGTGTGCGGCGGGTGGTATCGTCATCGCGGTTTTACTGAGGCAGGTCTTGAGAGCGGCCGGCGTCAACCAGTATTTAATCGCGCCGCCGCTGACTTACCTCTCCATCGCCGTCGCCGGGACCCTGCTCGTCTGGCTGCTCTGGTTCGGTCACTGAGCGATACTCCGCTTCATCCGCAAAAGCATTGGCGTCGTGGTCAGCCTCGCGGCTTTTGCCGGGGTGATTCTGCTCGCCACTTTGACGGTCTGGCGCATCGACATCCGGCCGCGCACCGATGATGCGTATCTGTACGCCGACGTCGTCCACCTCGCGCCGGAGGTCAGCGGCCGAATCATCGAACTCGCCGTGCGCGACAACCAGGCGGTTCGGCGAGATGACGTCTTGTTCCGGATAGACCCCGTCCCCTTCCAACTTCGGGTCGATCAGGCGCAGGCAACGGTGCGGGGCCTGGAGGCCAAGCTCGGGCTGACGGCGGATCAGGTCGCCGCCCAGACCAGCACCGCGGATACCGCAAGCCACGGCATCATCACCGCCGAGGCGCAGCTGACCCTCGCTTCCTCGACCTTGGCACGGATGCAACCGCTGTTGCCGTCGGGCTACGTGACCGCGGAGCAGGTGGACCAGGCGCGGACGGCGAAGCGAACCGCGGAAATTGCGCTGCAGCAGGCGCGGCTTCAGGCGCAGAGCGCGCGGCAGGCGATCAGCAACACCAAGCCGGCGGCCCAAGAGCTGGAAGCGGCGAGAGCGATGCTGGCAATGGCCGAGCGCGATTTGCGCCTGTCGGTCGTGCGCTCGCCATGCGACGGCCGGATAACAGCGCTGGACATCGCGGCCGGGGAGTTCGCCGTTACCGGCAAACCTTTGTTCACGATCATCGATACCGAGAATTGGTACGCGATCGGAAATTTCCGCGAAACCGACCTGATGGGGATCAAGCCGGGTCAGCGCGCCTTGATTTATGTCATGCAGGCGCCGCAGATCCCTGTGCGGGGCGTGGTCGACAGCATCGGTGGCGGGGTGAAAACCGACGAGGGGGCGAATATCCTCGGTCTGCCTTACGTGCCGCGCACCCTGAACTGGGTCCGCATCGCCCAGCGGTTTCCGGTCCGCATTCTGCTCAAGGGTCCGCCGGCATCGCTGATGCGGATCGGGGCCTCCGTCGCGATTGTCATCGAACGATGAGCACCGCGCCCGCGATCGATGAGGGCAACCCGTCTGGGTTGGCACAGGTTTGGCCGCTTCTGGTCAGCCCTTTCCCTGGGCGACTCGAGAATACTGTTCGCGCCGTGGTGCTGGTACTGGCGGTTGTCGTGATCGGTGAGGTTTTTCGCGTCCCGGAGATCGCACTCTCCGCGTATATCGTGCTGTTTTTATCGCGCGCGGAAGCGGTGTCCACGGCGCTCACCGCGCTGATCGCCGGGGTCGCCGTCATCCTCGCGATTTTCGCGGCAATCCTTATATTCATCTTCAGCCTGTCGCAGCCGGCGCTCCGCATCCCGCTGATCGCGGGTATGACCTTTGTCGCGATGTTTCTCGCGCGCACCGCCGGCGAGTTGTCGCCAGCCTTTTTTGCGGCCGGTTTTATCATCGCCTATGGACTGACGCTGGGCGAGGAGGCGCTTGGCTTGGCGTTGATGCCCGGCTCGGCCGCCAATACCGAGAGTTTTACTCTACCAGAGCTGGTATTTGTCCCGCCGGTGGAGGCGCTGCTGCGGTTTCTGTTATGGCTGGCTCTGGTTGTAGCGATCCCGGTCGCGCTGGTCATCATCGCCAATTTGCTGACCGGCCGTGATCCGGCCGTTTTGCTTCGCGCAGCGCTCGTCGAGCGATTGCGCGCAGCGGCGCGATTTTGTGACGGCGAATCCGGGGCAGATCGTCAGCTTGAGGTGCTGGCGCGCGAGGGCACAGTCGGGTTGTCGAAATTGCGCCGTCTGACGGGCTTGCTGCACAAATCGGCGCAGCCGGCCCCGGTAACCGAAATCGAGCGACTGCTGCTCTTGCTGCTGGCGCTAAAGCGTGCCGGCGGGAATGTGGAAGGGGATCGCCTCCTCCCGGTTGCGCAGTTTTGTCGGAAGGCGGCACAGGCGATCGAGAACGGCGCTCCGGTATCGCTACAAGCCCCAGAGCTTGCATTTTCCGGCGCCGCTCAGCCGTTGGGCATTAGCATTACCCGGACGCTGCAGGCAATTCAGGAGCCGCCGGCGCCTGCTCGCCCGGTCGTCGAGCAACCGCGGGGGCTTCTCGGCCCGGACGCCTTCACCAATCCCGAATACACCCAGTTTGCGCTGAAGGTCACTCTGGCGGTGATGCTGGCTTATTTTGCCGAGGATATGCTGGACTGGCCGGGCATCCACACGATCGTAATTACCTGCTTTTTCGTTTCGCTCGGCACTGTCGGCGAGACTTTGCACAAGGCGACGCTGCGGTTGTCGGGTTGCATCGTTGGCGCCGCGCTTGGACTCGGAACCATTATCGGGCTGATGCCGCTGATGACCGACCTCGGCGATCTGTTGCTGGTGGTAGCGCCGGTGACATTTCTGGCCGCGTGGATTGGTTTTGGCAGCGAGCGGATTGCCTATGCCGGCTGGCAAATCGGCCTGGCCTTCTTCCTGAGCACACTCCAGGAATTCGGCCCCACCCTGGACATGGAGACGGCGCGCGACCGCGTGGTCGGCATCATCGCAGGAAATATCATCATCCTTGTCATTTTCACGGCCATCTGGCCGGTCAGCATTGCCCGCATCGCGCGAGACAACCTGGTCAAGGCGGTCGAGCATCTCGCGGCGCTGTTCCGCACGCACGAAGCGGAAGCCGAAACCGCACATCGCGCCGGATTTGCCGAGGCGATAGGACAGGCGCAGGCAATCATGGTCAACGAGCCGTTCGAGACCCGCCGGGTGCGGACGGCGGACGGCGCCCGTCCGATCGATGCGGGCATCCTGGCGCAGGTGCAGGCGCTATTCCTCCCGATCTCAATGCTTCTCGATGTACAGCGCCGGCTCCCCAAATCCGCCGAGGTTGCGGATTATCAAGCGGCGTTGGCCGCTTGGTTGGAGCGGGCAGCCGCGTGGATCCGTGACGGCAGTGGCGCAGACGAGATCACCCAAAGCCTTCCCGAGCCACCGGAGACAACTGAGCCCGTGGGGATCTGGCAGCGCTTTTTGGATCAGGACATCCGCGCGATCCTTGCGCAGGTCGTGCCCCAAACACGGGCGGCGCGCGATGCCGTGGCGGACGAGTTGGGTCTTGCAGCGACTTAGCCGCAGCGTCGCGGGTCTCTTGGCCTGCCTTTGGGTTTTGGGATGCAACGACACCCGCGACCTTGCACCGGCTACACCGGACGTGCCTTGGGCGATCCCGCCCGCGGCCGTTCCTACTTTCCAGGAGGTCGATCCGGTTTCCCCTACCGCGCCCGCCGACATCAATCCGGACCATCAGTATTCCCTGGCCGAACTGATCGACATCGCCGAGCGCCGCAACCAGGCGACGCGGATCGCGTGGGAAGAGGCCCGGCAGGCCGCAATCAATGTCGGGATCGCAAAGGCGGCACTGCTGCCGGCCCTGACTGCCAGCGCCATCGGAGGCTACCAACGTGCTGCCCTGCCTATCCCGAGCAATCTGGTTCCACAAGGCTTTTTTACCGCGAACATCGAGGAGGTGCTGCCCACGCTCACCATCAGCTATCTGCTGCTCGATTTCGGCGGTCGCAAAGCGACGATCAACGCGGCGCGCCAGCTTTCCGTAGCGGCCAATGTTACGTTTACGCAGGCGCACCAGAAACTGATCTTCGACGTAGCGAAGGCATACTTTCTGCTCGACGCCGCCGAAGCGGCGCTTCGCGCCGCCGAGCAGGCACTAAAAGACGCCGCGGAGGTGCAAAGCTCGGCGGAAGCTTTGTATGGACGCGGGCTGGCAACGATTGTCACGGTCGAGCTGGCACGGCGCGACACGGCGCAGCGACGCTACACTTTGGCGCAGGCGCGCACGGCCCAGCACGACGCGCAATATGGGTTGCTGACCGCGATGGATCTGCCGCCAACGACGCAACTGCGTATCGTTGACGTTTCGACCCGGCCGCTGCCGCGGCCAGCCGCCGGCACGCTGCAGCAGTTGCTCAGCGACGCCCTGCACCAGCGCCCGGACCTTGTCGCGGCGGTGGCGAAGTTGCGCGCGAGCGACGAGGGGATCGCGCAGGCGCGCTCGGGCCTGTGGCCGACATTGTCCCTGAGCACAAATATCCAGGGCAATATCGGTCAGATCAGCGTCGATGGGCTGCCCTACACAGGTGTGAAAGAACCCCAGGCAGGGTTATTTTTGAATCTCGCCTGGCCGCTTTATCAGGGCGGGCTGCTGCAGAACCGGGTGCGAGAAGCAGAATCTCGGCGTGAAGCCGCCGCGGACGCCGTTCGCGAGGCGCGCAATCAGGCGCTGCGGGAAGTAGCGCTCGCCTACGATCAAGTCGACACCGGCCTGCAGCAATACGAAGCGGCAAAAGCGTTGCTGGTGGCGGCACAGACCGCGTTCAACTCGGCCAGCGACTCCTATGCGCACGGGGTCGGCACCTTCACCGATGCCGCATCCGCCGAGGCGGCACTCGCCGCGGCAAGAGCGGATATGGTGCGGGCGCACGCCCAGACGCTGATCAACGCCGCCGCGCTGGCCTTCGCGACTGGCGCGCTAAACGCCGGCACAGCGGCCGAACTGCCCGGTGGCGAGAGATGAGCGCGGCTAACATTATCTCCTCGATCGGCGCGTTCGCATCACACCCCGCAACCCGAAGCGATTGGCTCCCTGAAATTTAAACCGCGATCAGCGGGGTAGCCACCGCGAGGCCGTGAGCATTGGGCTGAAGGGATGGTGAAAGCCCACGAAGAATCGAGCCTCAGCCGCGCGCGACCACGTCTATGCGAGCCCGCGTCAGGAACAGGTCGACACGCTCGCGCGCAACATCGACATGGCGAACGCAAATCTGGGTCCTTGGTCATCGCGTGCGGCGCGCACACTTTGACGCAGGCCGCGCCCTGGCAGTGCTGGCACATCATCGGGCCGGAGAACCCTTCCCGCTCCCAGTTGTAGACCTGCACGCGCGTTTCAGTCGGGCGGAACACATCTTCATGTGTCATCGAGCAGCAAGCTCACAGTTGTGGCAGCCAGTGCATTTATCCGCGTGGATCATCAGCATTTTGGCTATCGGCCACATCCTCCCGGTCAAATCGCCGGCAAAACCTCGATGCCCGCCGCACGCGCTGCGCGACGCGCGCGCAGCCAGTCGTACCACGCTCCGAGATTGTCGCCGCGCAACGCCGAGACCCGGATCACCAGAGCCTGCGGGTTCACCTGTCGGAGGCTGCGCTCAAAGCGATCGGGGTCGAACGGCACGTACGGCAGTAGATCGCATTTATTGAGCACGACGAGGTCCGCCGCCTGGAACATGTAAGGGTATTTCTCGGGTTTGTCGTCGCCCTCGGTCACGCTCGCGACGACGACCTTCGCGGATTCGCCGAGGTCGAACAAAGCCGGGCAGATCAGATTGCCGACATTCTC
>JAFAHP010000682.1 GCA_019237175.1 Alphaproteobacteria bacterium | reverse complement strand
GAGGATTACTGTAAAGTGGCGAGAAGCTATCTGGTATCAGGCGGACCGAGCGCGTCGCGCCTAAGTCCGGTATGAGCCGGAGATCAGCATCGACTTAGACCGCGGGTCTCCGGCCCGCCTCCGGGCGGGACGCCCGCGGTCCGATGGGGGAGTAGATGCGAACTCATCTTCTTGCACTGGATCAGGGGACGACCAGCTCCCGCGCACTGCTGCTGGATCAGTCCGGGAATGTCACGGCTGTCGCGCAGAGAGAATTCGAACAGATCTTCCCGCAAGCCGGTTGGGTCGAGCACAATCCCGTCGAAATCTGGTCGACCCAGGCCGGGGTTGTCACAGAGGTCCTCACCAGGTCGGGTGTAAAGGCGCAGGACATTGCCGCACTCGGCATAACCAACCAGCGCGAAACCGCGATCGTCTGGGACCGCATCACGGGCGAGCCGGTTTACAATGCCATCGTCTGGCAGGATCGACGCACGGCCGGCCTCTGCGACCAGCTGAAACGCGATGGGCTCGAGGAGCTGGTTCAAGAAAAGACCGGTCTCGTCATCGACCCCTATTTCTCGGGCACCAAGGTGGCCTGGATTTTGGACAACGTCCCGGGCGCACGTCAAAGGGCCGAGCGAGGCGAACTCGCCTTCGGCACCGTCGATAGTTGGCTCGTCTGGAAGCTGACCGATGGTACAGTGCATGTCACCGACGAGAGCAACGCGTCCCGCACGATGCTCTTCGACATCCGCGCCCGCGACTGGGACGATCAGCTGTTGCAACGGCTCGGCGTGCCGAGATCGATGTTGCCGCCGGTGAAGGGTTCGAGCGAGGTCTACGGCGAGTGTGCCGGTCCGGTTGCCGGGATTCCGATTGCCGGCATTGCCGGAGATCAGCAATCGGCGCTGTTCGGGCAGATGTGCCATCACCCCGGGATGGTCAAGAATACCTATGGAACCGGTTGTTTCATGCTGATGAATACCGGGGAGAAACCCGTACGCTCCCGCAACAAGCTGCTGACGACGGTGGCCTGGCGACTGGGTGGGGCCACCTGTTACGCGCTCGAGGGAAGCGTCTTCATTGCCGGCGCCATTGTCCAATGGCTGCGAGACGGGCTCCAGATCATCCGCTCCTCGTCGGAAGTGGAGGAATTGGCGGCAAGCGTTCCCGATTGCGGCGATGTGTACATCGTGCCGGCTTTTGCCGGTCTCGGGGCGCCGCACTGGGACCCCTATGCCCGGGGTGCGGTGATCGGCATCACCCGCGGTACGACACGGGCGCATCTGGCGCGCGCCGCGTTGGAAGGGATCGCGTTTCAGGTCGCGGATATTCTGCTCGCTATGGAAGCGGATGCGGGAATTCGGCTCACGGAGCTGCGGGTGGATGGAGGTGCATCCAACAACAATCTGCTGATGCAGTTTCAGGCGGATCTTCTCGGCATCCCGGTCGTGCGCGCCAAGAACGTCGAAACGACGGCTCTCGGCTCGGCCTATCTGGCCGGACTTGCGGTCGGTTACTGCCCGTCGATCGACGAAATTGCCCGGCAATGGACTGCCGACCGCAGCTTCGAGCCGTCGATTAGCGCCGACCAGCGCGGGGCCATGCGGCCGAAATGGCAGAAAGCTCTTGCGCGCTCAAAATCATGGATCGAGGCTTAGACGCCCGCCTTTAATCCAGGTCATCGAGCGTCGCGATCATTTATTCGCGTCGTCGTCGCTTTGCCGGGGTTTGACGCAGGCAAAATTCGCCGCATCGGCCGTCGATCCAGCGCCCTTATAGCGGCTCTGCTGCGGATAAGGACAGAGCGGTCGCGTACCACCCGTCGGGAAGTTTTGGGCAACGCGAGGGTCGAACAGTCCGCCGCTCGGGAACGGCGGTGCGGTGTTTGTATTGGCGGCGATGATGCGGCCGGGTGCCGTGCCATCCTCGACCCAATCGGTGATTGCGGTCAGCATCGCCGGGGCAAAGCTGTTGGTTGCAGGCCCGCCGCCGCAATGCGCCATGTTCGGGACCATGAAAAGCCGCGCATAGCCGGCCGCCTTCGGGTCCTGGCGCAGCAGGGCCTTGTACCAGCTCACGATCGAGGCGCCGGAGAAGATCCCGTCATCGACCGAGCTGTAGACGATCAGCCGGCCGCCGCGGTGCTTGAACGGGCCGAGGTCGGTCGAGACCGCGGCCATGTATTGCATGGCGCTCAACGGGTAATCCGTCGTCCGGGCAAAGATCTTCGGCGCGTCAGTGTCGAAATTG
>JAFAHP010000237.1 GCA_019237175.1 Alphaproteobacteria bacterium | reverse complement strand
ATTTCGAGCCGGGGGGGAGCGCGAGCGCCCGGCGGACCGGACAACGGATCCGAAGGATTCGCGCGACCATTGTGGTCAAGCTATCGCTGTGGCGCGATCCGGAAATTGACCCGCCGCATTATCGGCGTGTGAGCGCCACCACTGGTGTCATAGAATCAACGACCAAACCATTGCCGCACCATCGATCTGCGTCGGCGGGCCGGCCCGCTTGCGCGGGTTTGCGTGTCCAACGCCGCACTGAGGGGTGCGGGTTGTTTGCGGCAAAAGGCGACCCGGGCCCACACCCGTCATAACAAGTTCATGCTGGTCTGATAGACCGCCGGCGAATTTGTCCGGAGGAAACCAGGGATGGCACGATCATTTTGGCTCGCGTTACTGGGTAGTACGGTGCTGGCGGTGAGCGGCTTGCACCGCGTCGCTTTAGCCGACGGTCAGACAAACAAAGGCGGCACACTGGTGGTCGCCCGCGTCCAATACGTGTCGCCGTCGCCGCTGCCGGCGCCGCCCAACACGTTTCCGCAAATTTTCAACAACACCAACGTCAGCGGCATCCAGGGCAATATCTTCCTCGATTACTACGGTACTCAGCCCGGCGCCCCACGCCAGGCCACATTGCCGCTGACCGCCGCCTCGGTGCAACAGAGCCAACCGGTGATCACCACCAGCTTCAGCTCGAAATCCGAGGGCTCGCTCCATCTCTCGCTCGACGGCCACTACGTGACCTATATGGGGTACAATGCCGCAGCTGGACTCGAGGGCGTATCGAACTCGGAGACAACCAACCCTGCTGCTCAGGTTCCCGGCGGATGCTCGCCGACCCCATGCTACGATCGGGCCGTCGCATTGATCGACTACAACGGGCTGGTCAGCGTAACGCCGGAAAACTTCGCTTACAGCGGCGACAATCCGCGCGGCGCCATTACCCTCGACGGCAAACAATTCTATATGGCCGGCAATTCCGACAACACATTGAACAAAACCAACCCGGTCACGGGGCCCGGTCTGACGATCGGCGCCCGCCTCGGCACGCCAGGCTCGCCATCCTCGATCCAGCTCGGCGTTTACACTGCGGCCGACCGTCCCGACGAGTCGGCAAAGCAACACATCAAGGACAACAACTTCCGCGGCATCGGCATCTTCCCCGACGCCAACGGAAACGAGAATCTGTATGTATCAAAGGGCAGCGGCGGCAACGGGGATGACGGGTTGTTCCAGGTGTTGGACGGCAGTCACCCAGGCGCGACGATCAACGATGTCGTCAACAACGGTACCGGGGCCGGCATCCCGGCCGGCGGCACCGACAACACCATCGTCCAATTGCTCGGCAACTACGCCACCAATCCCAATACCAACCAGCCGTCCCCGATCACGCCATTCGGCTTTTTCTTTGCCAATCCGTCGACGCTCTATGTCGCCGATGAGGGCAATTCGACGATTACGCTGCCGACCGGCAGCAACGAGACGACAACGAGCCTGACCACCGACCCGCTCGCCGGATTGCAGAAATGGATATTGGTGCCGGGCTCGTCCCCGTACTGGCAATTGGTCTATGTCATCAGAAGGGGTCTTCAGATCAATCAGCCGCAAAACATCCCGGGCTATGGCGTTCCGACCTACACGACCGGTCTGCGCAATCTGACCGGCCAGGTCAACAGCGACAACGGCACCGTGACGATCTACGCGATCACCGCTCAGACCAGCACGGTTTCCGGCGGCGAACCCGACCCGACCAAGCTGGTCGCGGTCACCGATGAAATCGCCGCGACCCAGCTCCCGGTCAGCAACGGCGATGGCTACGGCAATTGGGGCGACGGCAACTCGGGCGGCGGGCAACAGCAACAGCTCGATGAATTCGTAACCCTGCAGCAGTCGCGCTCGGGGGAGGTCTTCCGCGGTGTCGCCTTTGCTCCCTCGCCATAGCCGCCGCACATTTCGTTTTAGTGGATCAGGTCCAAATAAAACGGCGTCACTCCGTCATTCCGGCGAGACCGGAATCCAATTACCAGAGGCCGTGTGCATGCCCCCGGGTTTCGCTTACGACGGTGCGTCGCTAGCCTAAGCCGGGGCCGGGCCGCCTTGCTTCGCTCGGCCCCGGCCATCCCTTCATCGCGGTGAACCGGTTTTCCTGAGCGCAAAAACGACCCGCCATCGCGGTGAAGCGGTGTTGCAGGTCGCGGACTTCGGCAGTCAAGGTCAGAACCCGCGAGCCGAGCAGGTCCGATTGATTGTTCCGTCACTCATCGCGGACCATGCCCGGCCTCTGCTCGGACGCAACGAGCGACTTCACAAAGTGGGTGCAGAGGGACTCGAACCCACGACCCGCTGATTAAGAGTCAGCTGCTCTACCAACTGAGCTATGCACCCGTGTGCCGCGGCTTGTATCAAAGCTGCTGGAGCTTGTCGAGGCGGCGTCGGGTGATCAGATCCGACCGTGACAATGCTTGAACTTGCGCCCCGAACCGCAAGGACAAGGAGCATTGCGCGGCGTCCCCGCCCATGGCGCGCGGGGGGCGGCGGCACCCGGCTGGTCGCCGCCGTCGGCGCCGTTGCCAAAAGGGGTCCGGCGTGGGGCCCGCGCGCGGCCGGGCAGCGGTCTCCCGGTCGTGCCGGTGGCGCGCGGCGCTTCGGCCATCGCCTCCTCCGGCGCCGCTAACGCTTCGGCAAACGCCGGCTGCGGGACGCGCAACTCGACATGGCTCAACACCGAGGTGACCTGCTGGCGCAGATTGACCAGCATCCCGCTAAAAAGTTCGAAGGCTTCGCGCTTGTATTCGTTGAGCGGATCGCGCTGCGCATAGGCGCGCAGATTGATGCCCTGGCGCAGATGGTCGAGCGATAGGAGATGGTCCTTCCAGATCTGATCGAGCAACTGCAAGAGCAGGCTCTTTTCCGCCATCCGCATCAGTTCGGGACCGTAATTTGCCGATTTTTCCGCCATCTTGCGGTCCGCGGCAGCCATGATGC
>JAFAHP010000546.1 GCA_019237175.1 Alphaproteobacteria bacterium | reverse complement strand
CGAGCGTGTCGTCCTCGCGGACGATTATTTCATCGAGCGCAAGCTCTATCCGAACGTTGACTTTTACTCCGGCATCATCTTCCGCGCCTTGGGGCTGCCGCCGGCGATGTTCACGCCAATCTTCGCCGTGGCCCGCACCGTCGGCTGGGTGGCGCAATGGAACGAGATGATCGCGGATCCCGAGACGCGGCTCTTCCGCCCGCGCCAGCTCTATACCGGGCCCGCCGAACGGAACGTGGTACCCATCGCCGAGCGCGCGACGCACCAGCCGCTCGTCGGCTGAGCCCGCACCCGAAAAATCCGGATCGAGTGTGACCCAGCTCACACTTGCTCGCGTCGACCCCACCGCATTCTCGCTCAGTTTCGCCCCTTCGGAGATGCCCTCGGCACCAGGTGGGTAAAAGCCCTTCGGAACGTCCGGCTCGACGCCGCGCAGCAGAAGCGGGACGTAGGCCCTTGCTCCGATGTCGCACGAACGGACCCGAACGGAATAAATTAGCCGAGCGGCAGCCGGCAGCGCGCTTGCCGGCTGCCGACATAAAAACAATGACGAGCAAAGGGAGGCCGCAATGCGCAGACGAGATTTGCTCAAAGCCGCCGGCGCGGGTGTTGCCGCGCTTGCAACGCCGCGAATCGGCCGGTCGGAGAAGGCCAACAAGCTGGTCTTTGTTCCCACAGAAGACCTCAGCGTGCTCGATCCAATGTTTGCCGGCCCCCGCTCGCGGCGCACTCACGCCTATCTCGCCTTCGATACGCTCTACGGGATCGACACGAATTGGATGGCCCAGCCGCAGATGGTCGAAGGACATCAAGTCGACGAGAAGGGGCTGACCTGGACCCTGACATTGCGCGACGGGCTGCGCTTTCACGACAAGGAGCCGGTGCTGGCGCGCGATGTTGTGCCCAGCATTCGCCGCTTTGCCGAGCGCATACCTTTTGTCGACGCACTGCTGGCGGCGACCGAGGAATTGTCGGCGCCGGACGACCGCATCGTGCGGTTCCGTCTGAAGCGGCCCTTTCCGCATCTGCCGGAGGCCTTGGCGGGGCCGGGGGGTATCGTCCCTGCGATCATGCCGGAGCGGCTGGCGAAAACCTCGCCGTCCAAACCGGTTGCCGAAATCGTTGGCAGCGGCCCCTATCGCTTTCTGCCCGACGAGCACATCACCGGCGCCCGCGCCGCCTATGAACGCTTTCCGCTCTACCAGCCGCGCACCGATGGACCGGTGGGATTTACTGCCGGTCCCAAGGTCGTGCATTTCGACCGGGTCGAATGGCTGACGTTGGATCCGTTTTCGGCGATGGCTGCGCTTCATGCCGGCGAGATCGATTGGTGGGAATTGCCGCCCAGCGATCTGGTGGGACAACTGGCCCGGGACCGCGATCTTACCGTCGTCGCTCAGTATGCAACCGCCATGGGCGTCATGCGCTTCAACCATCTGCATCCGCCGTTCAATAATATGGCGGTGCGGCAGGCTTTGCTCGGCGCCGTCGATCAGGCCGAGGCTATGACGGCGGTCGCCGGCGCCGATCGATCGTTTTGGCACGACGGCGTCGGGCTCTTTGGCGCTGGGACGCCACTGGCCAACGATGCCGGGATCGAAGTCCTGCGCGGGCCGCGCGACTATGCGGCTGTCCGCCAGGCGCTGGGGAGCGCCGGCTATGGTGGCGAGCCGGTTGTAGTCGTGGCGCCAACCGACGTCCAACCCATTCGCGCGCTAGCGCTGGCGGGAGCCGACCAGCTACGCCGCGCCGGTATGAATGTGGATTTGCACGAGATGGAGATGGGCGCCGCTGTCCGCCGCTGGTTCAATCAGGCGGCGCCGGACAAGGGAGGCTGGAACGTGCTCTTTACGCTCCTCGACAGATCGGTCCCGAACACCAACCCTTATGGAAACCAGTGGATACGCGCCGACGGCTCCGCCGCCTCTGCTGGTTGGCCGACGAGCCCCCGCATCGAAGCCTTGCGGACGGCCTGGCTCGACGCCGCAAATCTTGAAGACCAGCGACGGATCTGCACCGAGCTGCAGCTGCAGCTGTGGCAAGACGTGCCGTACATTCCGATGGGCGAATATTGGCAATCCACTGCTTATCGCAAGGATCTGCTCGACGTGCTGCCTGGCTGCTTCGCAGTGTTTTGGGGGATTCGCCGAGCGTTAGGCTGCCGTCAATAACCTAGACCGAAACAGGGAGATTGTTATGCGCAGACGAGACCTGCTCAAAGCCGCCGGCGCGAGCGTAGCGGCGCTTGCGGCGCCGCGGATCGGGCGAGCGGAGAGGGCCGACAAGCTGGTTTTTGTTCCTGCCGTAAATCTCAACGTGCTCGACCCGGTGGTCACTCCCATCCGCTCGACCCGCAATCACGCCTATCT
>JAFAHP010000212.1 GCA_019237175.1 Alphaproteobacteria bacterium | reverse complement strand
AAGGGCGAGCGCACAACCCGCATGTGCAGCTGATGCGGGAAATTGATATCGCCGACAAAGGCGCCCCGCCCGGTCAACAGCGGCGGATCCTCGAGCCGCGGCAACGAGCGGCCGATGACAGCGGGGGTGGATGCCCCGCGGTTCATTTTGCCGCCATCGCCAAGCGGTGCCCCCGGCAGCGTTTCGGGGCGGTGATCGGCGAAAGGTGCCGGTGTCATCGCGGCACTATAGCAGACGCGAACACCGGTGATCGCTAATGATGCCGGCCGAAATCCGAGCGGAGGGAACGATGGCGGCCCTGGAGGTGAAGTCTGTCACAAATTTATTGTGAACCTCGGTGTCATACGCCTACGCGGTCAAGACCGGCCCGTGGATCTTTCTGACCGGTCACGAGGCGTTCGATTTCGAGCACGGCGTTCCGGAGGCGGTCGCCGGCCCACCGGGATTTCCGCTCTTCGGGCGGCCACGCAGCCGACGCGAGGGCGATTTCATTTTGCAGCGCATGCGGCGTATTCTGCGCGAGTTCGGGTGCGATCTGCGCAACGCCGTGCGGCTCGACCAGTATTACCCAACGCCCGCTGCCGTCGATCCGTATCACCTGGCCCGGCACGCCGAATTCGGCGATTACATTCCACCGAGCACTTCTGTCGTCATGGAGCGCTGCTTTTGCGCCGATAGCCATATATCCACCTCGCTGATCGCGGCGATGCCGGGGCATGAGATCCGCAAGATCTATCCTCCAGGTGTGGGCTCC
This sequence comes from Alphaproteobacteria bacterium, assembly GCA_019237175.1. Classification (GTDB taxonomy): domain Bacteria; phylum Pseudomonadota; class Alphaproteobacteria; order ATCC43930; family CGMCC-115725; genus AP-15. The sequence continues at coordinate 1,271 of JAFAHP010000212.1, read as the reverse complement.
GCCCCCAGCTCGGGCTTTGTGCCGGCTGTCGTCTGCGACGATTTTGTCTTTGTCGCCGGGCAGATGGCGCACAATGCCGGAGGCGGGCTCGACCCGCGGGCGCATGTTGCCGAGCACTCGGCCTGGGCTGGCAGCGAGATCCGCAAGCAGACCGAATTTTTGATACTCAGCAAATTGAAACCGGCGCTGGAAGCAGCCGGCTCGTCGTTGGAGCAGTCGCTAAAGGCGCAGATCTACCTCGCCCGCGTCGATGATTTTCCCGACTTTGTCGATGTCTGGAGCCATTACTACGCCAACATCCCCTGTGCGGTGACATTGGTGCCGACCAAGTCGTTCGCGACGGTTGGGGGGATCATCGAGATCAACCTGTTGGCGCTGAGCAACAATGCGCGGCGGCGCAAAGAGGTGATCGCCGCCGACGTTCCTGACATGGCGAGCTATGGGCCGTGCGTACGCGCCGGTGAATTCCTGTTGCCGTCGGGGCTGATCGCGATCGGCGACGGCGGTCACATCGCCGGCAACACCGTATCGCCCGGCTTCGCCGCCCTGTCGCACGCCGGCTACACCCAGGCGGCGCAGGTCTATGATTACCTCGAGGCGTTGTGCCGGATTGCCGGTACCTCAATGACCAATACCGTGCGCGCCCAATATTTCGTCTGCGGCCCGACGGTCTTTCCCGGCATCGCGATGGCGTGGTCGGCGAGGCTCGGCGGGCAACCGCATCCCTTTGTTTGCATTCAAACGCCGCCCGAAATGCCGGCTCCGGGAATGGTGCTGATTGCCGATTTCTGGATTGCCGTTCCCTGAGACCGGCCTAGTGGGTGATCCGACCGGATGACCTCGGCACAACCCCCTCACCCCTCCCATCGCCCAATTGCTACGGTATTCACACAATTTCGCAGCGTCACGATTGATTGCGGGAGCATTTTTATATCCCTCCCCCTCGATGGGGGAGGGATTGGGAGGGGGTGAACGCCGCTGCTACACGCCAGCGAAAGCACTAAATGCGACTGCCGCTGATCATATTACTGCGATCCAAGGAGCTCTCGGCGAGCATCACCCCCAGCCTAACCCGCCCATCAAAGGGGCGGGAACGCACTGATGATTTGTGAATACCGTAGCTCCCAATTGAGAGGGGACGCGTCCTAATAGATACCGGGGATCAGGCGCGCCGTGCGGCCGCAATAGACATCATAGTCAACGCCAAATTGCGAGTGCAGCAGCCTCTCTTCCGCCCGGATGCGGGCCAGCAGCGGCGGGATCAGCAGCGC
>JAFAHP010000152.1 GCA_019237175.1 Alphaproteobacteria bacterium | reverse complement strand
ACGCCGACGACAACAACGCATTCCACTCAAAGCTCGTCGTGATGGATTTCGACGGGTTTTCGACCGAGGTCGCCATCTACAAGAACAAAGCGGAATACGACGACATCGTGACCCTCGGCATGCCCCTGGGCAACGACGGTAAGGAATTGCCGAGTCCCATCGGGATCTTTGGAGCCCTGATCCCGAAGGGGGCGACAAACGTCACGGTTGCTAAGGATTTTTTGCAATACGCGATCCAGCCGGGCGTGCTGAACGAGTATCTGAAGGCCGGGCTCGGCCGGTGGGCTGTGCCGCTGCCCGAGATCGCTAAAAGCGACCCGTTCTGGTTCCATGAGGATCCGCACCGCACCGCCTTTGCCGAGGAGACGCTGACCCATCCGACAGCGCCGCTCTATCAGGCGTTCAACCCGGCTATGGCGCAGATCGACTCCGAGCATGTCTTCAGCGTCGCCATGCTCGACGTCATGACCAACGGAATGACGCCTGAACAGGCGATCGACAAGGCGTTCAGGCGGGCCGAGGCGATCTTCGCGAAGTACCCGATCGCCCAGGCCTGAGGGGTACGACACGGCGAGTAGGATAACATTGCGCCCAGCGGAGTCGCAGATCGATCAGCAGAACACCGATAAAGATCAATTCCCCGCGTGCCAGCGGCAAGCCGATCTGACGCTGAACCCGCGATCAGGCGGCGGCGCTCGGCCGCGCCGAAACGGTCTCGTGCCAGCGCCGCAGATGGCTGCAGCCTTCGGGGACCGCGAGGTTGATCCGGGCGGCGAAATTGACCGTCACGAGCGCCATGATGTCGGCGATCGTGTAGCGGTCGCTGGCGACGAACTGGCGCCCTGCCAGGCGGCCGTCCAGCATCTCGAAAAACCGCGCGATGCGGGCGCGGCCGCGCTCGGCGAGGGCCGGGATCTGCTCGTAATCGTCCGGACCGGGCAAAGCGCGGCCTACGAGGCCGGGCGCGGAGTTGCGGAACGCGTCGGCGACGGCCCAGAAGGCTTGCCGCTCGATGCGGTGATGCCAGTCGGCGACGATCGCCCGGTCCTGTGCATTGACCCCCATCAGCGCCGGCTCGGGATGGGCCAATTCGAAATAAAGGCAGATCGCGATGACCTCGGCGATGCGCCGGCCGTCATCGAATTCGAGCACCGGAACCGTGCATTCCGGGTTGATCGAGCGGAATTCGGGCGTGAATTGCTCGCCGCCGCGCAGATCGACCTGCACGGTCGGCACTGTGATCCCTTTTTCCGCCAGGAAGATGCGGACGCGACGGGGGTTTGGCGCGAGCTGGTAATCGTAGAGCTTCATCGTACGATCTCCGCTAGTTGGGCTAGGTCTGGTCGTGCACAGAGCCTAGCAAGATTTGGTACCTCCGGAACGGCCGCTTTCCGACCCAGCGGTCATTAATGGGGTCGCGGTTGATTGCGCAGTTTTGCCCCTAATGGGTCATTCGCGGCCGCGCTGTCGAGCCGCCGAGTCCGGCGATGAATTGACACAGAGGCTGCTTAAGGCGCGTGCATGGCGGGAACGCTCGCTATTTTGGGAGAAACCGGATGAGCGCGCCGCGATCGGCGCACGACGTGTCGAGCGACTGCGCGGGGTTGTCGATGAAGTCCGCGGCGATTTTGGCGCCGCACGGACTGAACGCCCTGCCATTCGAGGCTCGCGGCGTGCTGACGTTGTGCCCCATACGGGGAAACTCGACCCAGCGCGCCTTGGGACCGATCGTTGCCGCCACATGCCGGCTCTGGGATGGCCGCGTGACGGGATCAAATTCTCCTGCCAGCACCAGCGTTGGCACGGCGGTGCGGATCGGCACAAGCGGGGCAGGTCCGATCTTCGACCAATCATTGCAGAAACCGTAGAGCTGTAAGCGGTCGAGCAGGCTCGCACCGGGCGAAAGCGGGTCGCGATAATGCGGACGATCGCGGCATTCGACTGCAATGTACGTCGAACGGTTCGCCTCCGCCGCCATGGCCGCGGACGCTAGAACCTTTCCGAGCCCCCGGGTGTCGCGGTCATGTACGCTCACGATCAGGCGCGGCAAGCTCGGATAGGCCGAGGGATAGTAGATGAGCTGACCGACCAGAACCTCGAACAGCGTCGAGGTGAGGCTCACCCGGTCATCGGGAACATGCACCTCGGGAGGCACGGTGACGACGAGTGGCGCGCCGGCGAGCCCGGACAGCGTCTCCCGATAGGTTGCCGCGAGGTCGGGATAGCCGGCGGCGCAGGCTTGATCGCCGCTGCAATATCGGAAAAACGCAGCGAGCGCGTCTGCGACGTTGGCCGAAAACATCGGCCTCGGGTCCGGTGGATAGAGCGAATCGAGCACGGCGGCGCGCACCGTGTCGGGATGCAGCGCGACCAAGGTCATCGCGACGGTCGTGCCGTAGGATATGCCGTAGACGTTCCAACGATCGATCCCAAGCGCTCGCCGAACCCACTCGAAGTCGGCGACGGTGACGCGGGTGCCGAAATCCTTCAGGTCGAAGCCGTGCGCCAATGCCTCGGCGCGGCAGGCGGCATAGACGGCCCGGCGCTTGGCCAAGGGATCGCCGCTCGGGTCGGTGGCGACGGCGACGGCGGCGTCGAGGAACGCCCGGTCGAGGTCCGGGCAGAGTTTCGGCTCCGATCGGCCGGTTCCCCGCTGATCGACAAGGATCACATCGCGGCCTGCAGCGTAGAGGGTGCGGGCCTGTTGGTCGGCGTAGATGGTGAGGGGACTGCCTGGGCCGCCGCTGATATAAACGACAGGGTCCGGCAACGCGGGCTGTTGCGCGCTCTTGACGACGACGACCGCCAGCTTGAACTGGCCTTCAGCGGGATCGTCGTAGTTGCGCGGGACGCGGATCGTGCCGCAATGCAGGCGCGGAGCGATGTCCGGCGAAACACCCGGAAGATTGCAGACCGTCTCGTCGAAGACGGGCCGGAGCGGCTGGCCGCTCGCCTGTCCCATGAGCGCAGATCCGATCGCGAGCACGAGGACACTGCCCACGCCGACGTACCTGAACGCAGCCGGTGTGCTCAAGCAGAGCAAGTCGACGAGCCTTGTTCGGTAGCTTGCCAGGAGGCCTCCCATGGCCCAACGGAGCGCGGCACCGTCGTCCTCGATGTAGTCGAGCTCATGCCGCATCGCCTCGGCCCATGGGCCCGCGCCCGGCCAGACCCATGACGCATGCTGCACAAGAAGCCCTGCCAGTCGCCGCCACCGGCTCGGCGCGGCGTTCATGCGATGGCTCCCGCGCGGTCGCCGAGGACCGCTTCCCTTTCCTGCTCGTGAGCAAGGGCGAGCCCTCGTGCGGTCAGCCGGTAGACATGGCGCGGCGGGAGGCCCGGGCGCGCTGCCTCTTCCCAGCGCGCTTCCAGCAAGCCTTGCTCGCTCAGACGCATCAGCAAGGGATACAGGGTGCCTGATCTCAGGCCGGTTTCCTTGGAGAGGTCATAGCCGTGCCGCCATATTTGCGAACGGTCCAGGAAGGTGGCTAGCAAGGCACGTGTCTGGCGAGAGATGTTTGGTTTGCGAGGCATGCCTGTACAATCAATATATGTAGACTTTATGTCAAGCGACATATGTAGAGTTTATCAAAATGGTTCGTTCGAAACACGTCCCAGCCTCGCCGCTTGACCACCTTGGTCAATCGGAGCCGCTTTGACTGCGGGATGCGGAGTGGCCGAAGTCGGCGCAACCTTGTCGTTGCCGCGCGTTCCGGAGAAGCTCCCCCCACCATCCGATTTGCCGACTTTCGTCATCGTGCATTGCCAACCGCCGACATCCCTGTTCGCCGTCGCCGTGAGCCGTGTCGCCGTGAAGCACGCGGTCCGGCGTCGCGCAGCAACGCTTTTGAGGCAAGCTCCAATTGAGGGTGTTGAACACGCAGCAAAAGATGAAGCAAATAGGGTTCGCGCTGGTCATGATCGCGGGTGCGCTCGCCCTGGCGCAACAAAGTAGTGCTGCATGTTGTGCCAATGGCGTCTCCCGGGCAGGAGGCGTCGGAGCAAACGCCGCCGTAGCGGTTCGCAAATATCAGCCCGATCCTGGCGAACGGCGGCGGCGCTTCCACGAGGTCCTGGTATTCCAGCTCGCCGGAGGGTTGGGGTTCGCGATTCCTGAGCGACGTGCGTTGCGGTAAAGATCACGACCCTGTATCGACTCCCGAGCAGGTGGAAGAAGGGGGGACCATGGGCAAAAAGCTTGTCATCACGGCTACGGTT
>JAFAHP010000068.1 GCA_019237175.1 Alphaproteobacteria bacterium | reverse complement strand
CTGGCGCAGATGGGCGAGCGGCTCCAAGAGGCGCTCGATGCTGGTGCGATCGGCCTGTCGAGCGGGCTTGCCTACGCTCCGGCATCGCATGCACCAGCCGCCGAGATCGAGGCTTTGGCGGCGTTGCTGCGACCCGCCGGGGCGCTCTACACGACGCATATGCGCAACGAGGCCGACGCCGTCGTCGCCAGCCTCGAGGAAAGCTTCGCCGCCGGTCGCGCGGCCGGAGTGCCGGTGGTGATCTCGCACCACAAGACGGTCGGCCGCGAGAATTTCGGTCGTACCGTCGAGACCCTGCCATTGCTCGCCGCGGCGATCGCACGGCAGGAAGTCGGGCTCGACGCCTATCCCTACATTGCCTCGTCGACGGTGCTCAGTGCCGCACAGGCCGCCCGAGCGTTGAAGGTTCTCGTGACCTGGTCGAAGAACTGCCCCGAGCAGGCCGGCCGCGAGCTATCGGCGATCGCCGCGGATTGGCGGGTCAGCGAGCAGGAGGCGGCCGAGCGGCTGCAGCCGGCAGGCGCCGTCTACTGGATGATGGACGAGGCCGATGTTCAGCGGGTGCTGCAGTTTCCTTATACGATGATCGGCTCGGACGGACTGCCGCACGACACCCACCCGCACCCGCGGTTGTGGGGCGCCTTCCCCCGCGTTCTCGGTTATTACAGCCGCGAGCTCGGCCTTTTCAGCCTCGAAGAGGCGGTGCGCCGGATGACCGGCCTGTCCGCTTATCGGTTCGGTCTCGCCGGCCGCGGCGTCCTCGCCGCGGGCGCCTATGCCGACGTGACCGTCTTTGACCCGGAGACCGTTGCCGACCGGGCGACCTTCGAGAGCCCGACGACCCCCGCCGCCGGCATCGAGCATGTCTTTGTCAACGGCCGCCCGGTGTGGACCGACGGCAAGCCTACCGGCGAAACTCCGGGCCGCGCGCTGCGCCGTCAACAGCTGCAGGCCGAGGCGCGCGGCCTTCCCGGTTTTGCGGGAAAAACCGGGTAAAAAATCGATCCGATCGCAACATCGATCGCCAATCTTTTTTAAGCTCAAATACTTACGGGACGATTCCCGGTTCGATAACCGGGAATCCCAGAGCCGCGGAACCGGGAACCCAAACGCATAACCGGGAAATAACCGGGAATCGTTCTTGCCGGCGAAATAGCCTCCGGGCCGTACGCTAACCCCTAGGATCGACCCTGATCGTGGCGGCAGGATGGCGCGATAGCTTGCCGATATCCACGCCGCTTAACCAAGCTGCGGGTATGGCACTCGAGAGGACATCATGACCAAACCGACCTCGGCCGCCCACGGCCCGGCGAGACGCGGCGGCGACCTCATGGAGGCGGCGCGCGGGCTGGCGCTGGCGGCCATGTTGGCGGGTCTTGCCGGCATGGTCGACGCGATCGGCTACTTGCATCTAAGGGGTCTCTTTGTCTCGTTTATGAGCGGCAACAGCACGCAGCTCGCGGCGGCTCTCGGGCAGGGCGATCCGGCCATGGCCGCTACGATCGCCGAGCTGATCGCGTTGTTCGTGCTCGGGGCCGCCGCCGGCGAAGTGCTGGCCGGCTGCACCGGGAAATGGCACATGACCGGGGTGCTGTCCGTCGTGGCGTTATTGCTGACGATCGCGGCCTTGCTCGCGACCACTCCCGAGCCGATGGTCTTCGCGATGGGGGTTTTGAACTCCTCGATGCACCGCGCCGGCAACATCCCGGTCAGCCTGACCTTCGTCACGGGTGTGCTGGTCCGTTTCGGCCAAGGTCTCGGCAATTTCCTGACCCGGCGGGCAACCGGATGGAATTGGCTCGCGCAAGCCGCCCCCTGGGTCGGAATGATCATCGGTGCGACGATCAGCGCCGTCGCTTATGTCCGGATCGGAGACCGGGCCGTTTGGCTTCCGATCGCCCTGGCGAGCGTGCTCGTCGCGTGCTCAGCAGCGATGCGCCAGCCCGATTGACGGCGGTGAGTCGGAGGCCCAACCAACTTATCACGGGCGCATGCAACGCTCGACGAAGCAGCAATCCAGTATCGAAGGCGCAAAGGTGGCACACCATGACAATGGCGGTTCTGCCGAACGCCTGGCCGAGCTAAACGCTGCGATTGCGAACGCCCGCCGATCGCAAGCGGCTTGATTCTCCAGGACATCAGTTCCGCGAAATCGACCGTGCGGTCTCCGTTGCCCCTTGCTAATCAAGGGGTTACGTTTGCCGTAAGATATGACCGAAACTCACTCGCAAAAACGGCTCATCGGCTATGCCCGCGTGAGCACTTACGGCCAGACGCTCGACGCCGCCCTCGCCCGCCGGCTGTGGCCGGAGAGAGCGCGCGCCTCGTCGGGCTCTGAGCCGGCTGGGACCCGGAGCCTACGGCACAGTCCTCAGCCGACGCCGGCGCGAAACGAGCGCAACAGTACCTGCCACCATTCGCCGCGTCGCTGCAGGAACACCGCGTCGCGAAAGCCGTGGCGGGCGGCGTGCTGTTGCGGCGCCCGATCCCAGCCGCGATGCTCAACAGTCCTGCGCGTTTCGGCATCGATCGGCTCGAAGTGCACGTCGACTTGGGTGGCCTGATCGGGCGCGATGCCCACCTGCCGGCAAGTGAAAGCAAGCCGCGCCCCCGGCTCCCAGGCGGTGATCCGTCCGATCTCGAAGACCTTGCCGTCGGCCAGCGTCTCTGTAAAGCGACCGCCCAGCCGCGGTTCGAAGGCGAGCCGGCCGGGGCTGCGCGGCGTGAAGCGGAACAACCCGTTCGGACGCCACCATGCGGCGATGTCGTGGACGAAGACGTCGAACGCGCGCGCCGGCGGAACTGCGACCCGCAGCGAGACCGGAATGCGCGAGTCAATTCAGCTCGATATGCTCCTGCTCGACCCAGAGCTGTTCGGTTTCTTCCAGCCGCTGCTTCAACGCCGCGATCGGCTGCGGCTCGGTAAAGGCCTGCGGCGCGGCCCCAGCCGCCCCCAGAGCGGCGGCACGAAGGCCGCGACGCACGAGGTCGAGCCGTTCAGGATGCCGGCCCACCGCGCCACCGCGGCCGTGGTGCCGACGCCGGCCTCGGGCAGAAACAGCGACATGATTCCACGTTTCCGCTTGACCCACACATATCTCAGTGGTTATGCGTCAATCAATAGCCAGTAGGTTATCGATCCCAGATGCCGAACGCTCACGATGTGCTCTTCAGAACGCTCGCCGATCCGACGCGGCGGGCTCTCTTCGAACGACTGTGCCGCGAAGGAGAGCAGACGGTCGGGGCCCTGACGGCTCGGGCCGGGGTCTCGCAACCGGCCGTCTCAAAGCATCTTGGGGTCCTGAAGCAGGCCGGGCTGGTGCGCAACCCCCACGAAGGTCGCCAGACGCACTATTGCGCGCAGCTCGGCGCCTTGGCCCCGCTGATCGACTGGACAAGCCAAATGGCCGGCTTCTGGCAGGGCCGGTTCGACGACCTCGAAGACCTACTGAAAAGGATGGACCAATGAACGAAACGTCGACCGAAACGCTCTCTGTCGTTGTCGAACGTGAGATCCCTTATCCGCCGGAAAAGATCTGGCGCGCGCTCACGCAGCCACACCTGATCGAGGAGTGGCTCATGAAGAACGACTTCAAGCCTGTCGTGGGCCACCGTTTCGATCTTCGCGCAGACTGGGGCGTTGTTGACTGTCAGGTGCTGGCAGTCGAGCCGAACAAAACGCTGTCTTACACGTGGGGTGCCTACGATTTGAAGACTGTGGTGACCTGGACTCTCACCCCCACGAGCGCAGGAACCCACCTGCGCATGGAGCAATCGGGCTTCCGGCCGAATCAGCCGCAGTACTACGAGGGCGCCAAGGGCGGGTGGCAGCGGTTCGTCACTGCGCTTGAGCAGCTAGTGGCGCGGATAGACTGAAGCTCTTCGCAACAAGTCAAAGCTGGGCGGCCCGGCGTTGAAAGCCAGAAACATCGCCTAGTAGGGCGATGGTAGCGGAGGATACCGAGGGAGTGGCAGTTTCGTGCCCGCTACCGGAGAATCACAAGCCCGGACTCGCGGCTTCGCACGCGTGATAGGACCTTGGCTGGTTATCGTCCCCAGCATCATCGTCGTGCGCGCGTCGGGGATGGGCGCGCTCGCATCCGACTTCTTCAAAAGCGACCTGTTCGTGTGGTGCGCAGGCGCTCTGCTACCGTTCGCCGGACTGCTGATCATCGCTTTTCACCAGCACCGGTCGAGCGTGGCGGCTGTCATGATCTCGCTGTTTGGTTGGATCCTGGCGCTGCGGGGCTTGGTGCTCCAGGCGGCTCCCAAACTGTACGAACGCGCTGCTACGGCTATGGACTCCATCGTTCTTGTGCGGCTGATCTTCGGCGTGCTCGTCGCGATCGGGCTTTATCTCACCTATGTGGGTTGGATCGCCGAGTCCGCCTCACCATCAGCAAACAACAACCTGTGACGGCCTTCGCAACTGCGGTCCGATCCGCGATGAGGGCCGATCGCTGCGTCAATCGCGTCGTCTACAACGTAGGGGAGAGGCCCCATGGATATGGCCTTCCATCCTGACGGTCGGACGGCGCTCGTCGCCAATCACGGCGACGGAACAATCTCGGTCTTGGATTTAGAGGAAGGCATCGTGCACCGGACCATCTCGGCGGGTGGCGGAGTCGAGTCACTCGCGTTCTTCTAGCTTGGAATTTTGCAGCGGCGCTCATCCGTAGTGATCGTGAACCCTTCGGTCGAGGTCCCAGTAACCACCGCCGGTCTATTGAAGAAGGTCACGAATGAAGAAGGTCACGAAGCCTTAGCCGCCGTATCTCGCCGCTGTAATAGTAGCGCCCATCCAAAAGCAGGCGTTCGGCGGGATAGCTCACCACGGTCGATACGGATTGCCATTGGGCGCACTTCGCCGCCTATCTTGTCGTGCATGATACGTCCCGGCGCTGACATTCCTAAAGAAAAAGGCCGGCATCCCGCGAGGGATGCCGGCCTCGCCCGTTTGCTGCGATAGACTAGAAGTCGTCCATTCCGTCCATTCCACCGCCATGCGGCATTACGGGCGGGGTCTCCTTTTTCGGCTTTTCGGCGACCATTGCCTCGGTCGTGACCAACAGGCCCGCCACCGATGCGGCGTTCTGCAAGGCCAGCCGTACCACCTTGGTCGGATCGATGATGCCGGCCTTCACCATGTCAACATATTCGCCGGTCTGCGCATCGAAGCCGCGGTTGAGGTCGTTCGAGTCGAGCAATTTGCCGACGACGACGGACCCTTCGGTGCCGGCATTCTC
>JAFAHP010000726.1 GCA_019237175.1 Alphaproteobacteria bacterium | reverse complement strand
CTGAGGCGCCCGGGTTCGACGATCCACATCTCAGCCCGCGGCGATCGCGCGTTGAGCAATGCGACGAGTTCGCGCACGCGATCGACGAGGGCCGGATATGAAGACGATCGGTCCCCTTGCCAACCGCTGGGCAAGCAGTTGGCTCGGGGCGACAGCGTCCCTGCGCCTCACTCGATAAGCACCCGTGTGCGCGATGGGCCGCTGCTGAAACGCCAACTCAGTCGGGCGCGATTAACAACAGTCTGGGAAAGTAGGTGCGATAGCGCGTCGGATCGCGCGTCATCAGCCCGTAACCCGCGACAGCCGCATGAGCGCCAATAAAGAAGTCGGAGAGGGGTGACCGCCTCGCGCCGCCCCGTTGCCGATAGGTCAAGAACGACTTTCCTGCGAGGAATGCGGCTTCGTAAGGAATAGCCTCCCGGTCGAACATGGTTTTCGGCAGTGCCGCGTCCAGTTCCTCGATTCGCGAGTAGCGGACCGAGACTTCGGCATAGATCACCGGATTGATCACAAGGCGAGAGCGGTCGGCGGCTTCTTCGATCGCTTGTGCGGACCATGAAAACCAGAAAGCGTCCTCGGTCATCACGTCGAGGAGGACGTTGCTGTCGATCATTATTGCAATCATTCAGTCGTTCCGAGTGAGCGCCATGATCTCGTCGGTGCTCATCGCAACGTCGCCGCGGCCGCGCAGATGAGCGACGACGCGAGACCCCCGCCCGGGCTTGTTCCCCGCCTTGGCTCGGATGATCCGCACGACCTTGCCGTCAAACTCGAATTCGACTTCGGTTTGCGGCAGCAGGCCCGCCCGTTCGCGGATTTCGGCAGGAATGGTGACCTGTCCTTTGGATGTAATACGCATAGGCAGCTTCCTTACTCTTACAGGTAAGAATAAGGATCGATCCCTCTATAACACAAGGGCCCGCGATCGGCGCTTCGCCCTAGCGGCCGCTCTCGTCGAATTCGGAGCGAGTCTGCAGCAAAATCGCCCTTTGGTTGCAACTGCCTCCAGGGATCAAACTAACCCCGCGTCATTGCGAGTCGCGGTCAGGCGCCGCGGCAATCTCGTGGTTTCGCGGTGGGGACATCGGGATTGCTTCCCTCCGGACGGCCCGCCAAAGTCGGCCGTCCGGAGATCGCAATAACGCTTTGCTCCAGGTGATTTCTTTCTGACGTTGCCTGACTTACGGCGGCGGGCGGAAGAGGCGTCAGCCGCCCGCCGGAGAACTCTCGATGGGCCGGGTTTACATCCCTGCGCGGCGGACCGGGTTGGTCAGGGTGCCGATGCCGGTGATCTCGATATCGATGACATCGCCGTGTTTGACGTTTTCGGGGGCACCCGCGGTGCCCATCCAAGCGACGTCGCCCGGATAAAGCGTCAGGTATTGCGACATCCGGCTGATAAAGGCCGCCGGGCCGAACAGCATGTGGTCGGTCTTGAAGCGGATCTTTTCCTCGCCGTTGACGCGGATGATGGTATGCGCCGCGGCGAGGTCGAAATCGGTTTCGATCCACGGCCCCATCGGCTTGAAGGTATCGGTGTTTTTGGCGCGCCAGAGGGTGCGGTCGCCCGCCTGCCACACACGCTCGCTGAAATCGTTGCCGATCGTCCAGCCGAGCACGCAAGATAGCGCGTTTGCTTCGCTCAAATTTTTGGCCTGCTTGCCGATGACCGCGACCAGCTCGCCCTCATATTGCGTGCGTTCAGTGGCGTCTTGCGGGATCACGATCGGCTCCCCATGGGCAATCAGCGCGTTGTTGGCGCGATAGCCGATATCCGCGGCTTTGGGCAGGTTTGGCTCCTGGCCGCGCTTTCTCGCAGCTTCGATCACATGCTCGGCATAATTGAGACCGGCGCAATAAAACGTGCGCGGCTCGACCGGCACCAGCAATTTCACCGCCGAAAGCCGGTGGCGGGTCGGGGTCTGCTCATAGCCGGCAAACGGGTCGCCTTTGACTTCACCCACCATGTCGCCGTCGACGATACCGTAAGCCGCACGTCCATTGGTCTCGAACCGGATCCAGCGCATCTCTCCCCTCTCCTCAAGTTTTCAATCAAGCGCACCCGCGCCTTTCCCCGACGCTGTTCACGCCTTTGGAAGTCTCCCGGCGACGAAACACTCTTGCCCGCTCCGCCCTTGCGGGGGAGAGGCGGGAGTCCGGCGCGCAGCGACGGGAGGGTGAGGTGGGTAGCGGGTCTTCGGCCCCCCTCACCCTGCCCTCTCCCCCCGGCCGGCGTGGGGAGAGGAAAAAAAGCACCTCTTTGCAGCAAAATTTTCGCCTTCCCAAG
>JAFAHP010000312.1 GCA_019237175.1 Alphaproteobacteria bacterium | reverse complement strand
CGGCAACCGCCATCATCGCCTCGAGCCGACGCAGATAGCGATCGGTGCGCCAATCCTTGGCGAGCTCGACGCAAGCACGCGACAGCTGGCCCGCATATTGCTCAAGCTTTCCTTCCAACCGCTCGAACAAGGTGATTGCGTCGGCGGTGGCGCCGGCAAAACCCCCGATTACCGCACCCCCAGCCAGCCGGCGCAATTTGTGGGCGTTCGATTTGACCACGGTCTGGCCCATCGTGACCTGGCCGTCGCCGGCGATCACGACCTGATGATCCTTGCGCACGCAGAGCACGGTCGTGCCGTGCCATCTATCGAGGTCGGATTGTTCCATGCACCTGATCACAAAGCTCGCGGCGGCACCAAACGGGGTCTCTCTAGGCCGACATGTGGGTGCCTCGGGTGCGCGGTCAAGCCGATAGTCCAATAGTGGCAACTTCGCGGCGGGATCGCTAAATAAGCGGTGCTGCGCGGCAGAGGCGAGGGAGGGAGAGTAGCGTGCGAGTGGCGACGGTCGAACGCAACACCAGGGAAACGCAGATCAAGGGCCGGGTCGATCTCGACGGTACCGGCACCGGCGACATAGCAACCGGGATCGGCTTTCTCGATCACATGCTCGAACAATTGGCAAAGCACAGTCTCATCGACCTCGAGCTGCGCGCCAAAGGCGATCTGCATATCGATTTTCACCATACCACCGAAGACACGGGTTACGTCGTCGGCGAGGCGGTGTCCAACGCGCTGGGCGATCGCGCCGGAATCGCGCGCTACGGCCATGCGCTGATCCCGATGGACGAAACCCTCACACGGGTCAGCCTTGACGCGTCGAACCGGCCTTACCTCGTGTGGAAGGTCGTCTTTACCCGGCCGAAACTCGGCGAGATGGATACTGAACTGTTCAAGGAATGGTTTCAGGCCTTCGCTCAAGCAGCCGGCGTCACCCTCCATGTCGAGAACCTGTATGGCGAGAACAACCACCACATCGTCGAATCCTGCTTCAAGGGTTTGGCCCGGGCGTTGCGCCAAGCAGTCGAAATCGACCCGCGGCGCGGCGGCGCGGTGCCGTCGACCAAGGGGGTTCTCGGCGGCAGCCTCTAAATGATCGTGGCGATTGTCGATTGCGGCTCGGGCAATTTGCGCTCAGCGGCTAAGGCGCTCGAACGCGCCGCCGTGGAAAACGCGATTGCGGCCGAGATTACGGTCACGACCATACCCGAAATTGTTGCCGCCGCCGACCGCGTCGTGCTGCCCGGCGTCGGCGCCTATGCCGATTGCCGGCGTGGTCTCGCGGTGGTGCCCGGTCTCGAAACCGCATTGCGCGAAGCGGTGCTGGCGCGCGGCCGCCCGTTTCTCGGGATTTGCGTCGGCATGCAATTGATGGCAGATCGCGGTCGCGAGTTCGAGACCACCGAGGGTCTCGGTTGGCTTGCCGGCGAGGTCGTGGCGATCGAGCCCGCTGACCCCGGGCTCAAGGTCCCGCATATGGGCTGGAACGAGTTGACACAGCATCGGCCGCATCCGCTGCTCGAGGGGATCGCAGACGGAGCGCACGCCTATTTCGTGCACAGCTATCATTTCCGCCTCGGCGACGAGCGCGACCTCGTCGCCGCAACCGACTACGGCGGCCCAATCGCGGCGGTTGTCGGGCATGACAATCTCATGGGCACTCAATTCCACCCGGAGAAAAGTCAGCAAGCCGGATTGCGGCTGATCGGCAATTTTTTGCGGTGGCGACCATGAGTGAAGAGCAGGCTGTCCGACCAAAGCTCAACGTCGAGCGTTTGGCCCAGTATTCGGGCACCGATCTCGACGATTTGTGTGAGGCGACCGAGAACGCCATCGTCGAAGGCGGCGGGTTCGGCTGGCTGAAGCCGCCGCCGCGGCAAGTTCTCGAAAACTACTGGAAGGGGGTGTTGCTGGTGCCCGAGCGCCGGCTGGTGGTCGGGCGGCTTGACGGCATAATCGCCGGGTCGGCGCAGCTGACGCGCGCGCCGCGCAACAATGAGGCGCAGGCCTTTGCCGGGACATTGGCCCATTTATTTGTGGCACCTTGGGCCCGCGGTCACGGCCTTGGGCGCGGCATCGTGCTGGAGATCGAACGGCTCGCTCGGGAATTGGGATTGGCGGTGCTGAACCTCGATTTGCGCGACACGCAGAAGGCGGCGATCCGGCTCTACGAGAGCCTCGGCTACCGGCACTGGGGCACTCACCCCGTCTATGCGCGCGTCGACAATCGCATTGTCCCAGGACACTACTACTATAAGTTGCTCGACGACGCCCCCACCCTTCCCTCCCCCGCAATCCCCGGGTCAGGCCCGGGGAGGGGAGGGTTAGGGAGGGGGCCGTGATCCTTTATCCGGCGATCGACCTCAAAGACGGCAAATGCGTGCGCCTGGTACGCGGCGAGATGGCGAGTGCGGTCGTTTTCAACGATCACCCGGCGGTGCAGGCCCGCGCGTTTGCGGCTGCCGGATTTGAATGGCTGCACGTTGTCGATCTGAACGGGGCTATCGCGGGGCGGTCGGTCAACGGCGAGGCGGTTGCGGCAATCCGCAGAGCTGTCGATCTCAAGATCCAGCTGGGCGGCGGCATCCGCAGTCAAGCCGCGATCGAACACTGGCTTAAGCGCGGCATCGACCGTGTTGTGCTGGGGACGGTGGCCTTCCGCGACCCGGAGCTGGTAAAATCCGCAGCCAGGGATCGCCCGGGGCAGATTGCCGTTGCGGTCGATGCGAAGGATGGCTTGGTCGCGGTCGAGGGCTGGATCGAGACCGCCGCGATCGGCGCCGTCGAATTGGCGCGCCGGTTCGAGAATTGCGGGGTCGCGGCGGTCATCTACACCGATATTGCCCGCGACGGCGCGCTCGGCGGCGTCGATGCCGAGGCCGTGGCAAGCTTTGCCCGGCATATCCGGATCCCGGTGATCGCCGCGGGCGGCGTCGCCTCGCTCGCCGATATCGCTGCACTCAAAGCGCACGAGCCCGACGGTATCTGCGGTATCGTCTGCGGACGCGCGCTGTACGACGGCCGCATCGATCCGAGCGCGGCTTTAGCGCTGGCGGGTGGGGAACCGCAATGCTGAAGATGCGCGTCATCCCCTGCCTCGACGTCAAGGACGGGCGGGTCGTCAAGGGCGTCAATTTTGTTGATCTCGTCGATGCCGGCGACCCGGTGGCGCAAGCCCGCTTTTACGATCGCGAAGGTGCGGACGAACTGTGCTTTCTCGATATTACGGCCAGCGCCGAAGGCCGCGACACGCTCCATGATGTCGTGCGCCGCACCGCCGAGGAATGCTTTATGCCGCTGACCGTTGGCGGCGGGGTGCGAACGATCGATGATGTTCGCCGCTTATTGCTCGCCGGCGCCGACAAGGTGTCGATCAACACCGCGGCGGTTGCCCGCCCGGAATTTGTGCGCGAAGCGGCGCAAAAATTCGGCAGTCAGTGCATTGTCGCCGCAATCGACGCCAAAGCTGCGGCTCCCGCTCGATGGGAGGTTTTTACGCATGGCGGCCGCCGTCCGACCGGGATCGATGCGGTCGATTGGGCGCGGCGGCTCGCCGAATATGGCGCCGGTGAGATTCTGCTGACTTCGATGGACCGCGACGGCACCGGATTGGGTTTCGACATTGCACTCACCCGCGCCGTTGCCGACGCGCTTCGGGTGCCGGTCATCGCCTCGGGCGGCGTCGGCACCCTCGATCATCTGATCGAGGGGATTCGCGACGGCCACGCAACCGCCGTGCTCGCGGCCTCGATCTTTCATTTCGGCACCTGGCGCATTGCTGACGCCAAAGCGCGGCTCGCGGCCAGCGGCATCCCGGTGCGGGACTAAACCGATGGCAGCAGAATTGGGCGCCACCCTCGACCGGCTGTGGCGCGTCATCGCTTCTCGCCGCGGCGCCGACCCGCAGACCTCCTATACCGCCCGACTGTTCGCGCGCGGCCGCGCAAAAATTGCCCAAAAGCTTGGTGAAGAGGCGATCGAGGCGGTCATCGAGGGGATTAGAGGCGATCGAACCAAGCTCGTTGGCGAGAGCGCTGATCTGATCTATCACCTGTTTGTGCTGTGGGCGGATACGGGGGTGACGCCGACCGACGTCGCCGCCGAACTCGTGCGCCGCGAAGGCACTTCGGGGCTCGGTGAAAAGCGCAGCCGCGCGAACCTGTGAACTGGGATTTGAAGCGGAGGCCAAGCGTGGCTTATGACCGCAACAATGTGTTTGCCCGCATCCTGCGCGGCGACATTCCGTGCAGCAGGGTTTACGAGGACGAACACACGCTTGCCTTTCGCGACATCAACCCACAGGCTCCGACCCACATTCTGGTAATCCCGAAGGGGGAGTACGTCTCGCTCGACGATTTTTCGCAAAACGCTTCGCACGCCGAAATGGCGTCTATCGTGAAGGCGCTTGGCGATATCGCGAGGCAGGAGGGTGTCACCGAGAGCGGTTACCGCATCCTGGCCAACAAC
>JAFAHP010000581.1 GCA_019237175.1 Alphaproteobacteria bacterium | reverse complement strand
AGTTCGAGATGATTGCCGATGTCGAAATACTCGATCAGGTCTTGGTGATATTTGCCCAACTGCAGGAAGGTGTGGGTGCGCGAGGCAATCACGCGGCACCCAAGTTCGAGCGCCTGCGAGATCGGACCGGACGAGGATTGACCGACTTCCAGATACGGGAAAACCACGGTGTGGCAAATCGCCATGCCCGCCAGGAAATCGCTGTCGCTGGTGGCGCCGAGAAAGTGAATGCGCCGCGACAGATCCTTTGGGTGCTGGATCAACAGATCGCGCATCGTGCCGTCGACCGCGACCGACACGGTCGGCGTACCGGGCGCCGGAACCGCGCGGATCCGCTCGGCGACATTGGTGTCGACAAATCCGGCGTCGAACAGCTCGGCAACAATCGGATCGATCGGCTGATGCGCCTTGATCTCGTTCGGATGGATTCCACCAAAAATTAACAGATGATGGTCGTCAGGCAGGTGATGCAGGGCCCGGATAACGGCGTCGAACCCCTTGTAGCGCCCGATAAAACCGAAAACCCCGACAAGTTTGGCCTCGCGCGGCAACGCGTCCAACATCGAAAACCGGGCACGGGTCGCGGTACGGCGGGTTTCCGAGGCTTCGCTGTCGCTCAAGAATGACAGGGGATGGTCGTAGACATGCCGCAAGCCGTGGACATATCTCATGTGAGACAGATCCCGCCGCGTATGGACAATTATTGCTACCGGCTTGAAACGTTGCGCGCGGCGCAGGCGCGTCGCAATGCCGGCCGACAGAAGATGTGTGCGATTGTATTCCGCGCGTAGAGCGATTGCCTCGGCGATCTTGAACCGGGAAATCGCCCGTAGCCATCGGGCGTAATCGAATGCCGCGGGGTCGAACATCGTGTGGAACGTCACCGACAGCTGTGGTGCGGCGCGCACAATCCAGCTAAATCGACGAAATATATCGTGTGCCGTGCGCCCCAAAGTACCGTGTTCGAGCTGGAGGTTGACTGCGTCATAGTCTTTGAGCTCGCGGCAAATTTCCTGAATGTGGCGATCGGCGAATTTCCGCACGCGGCCGTGTCGGCTGCGCAACAGGTATTGGTTCAGGTCGAAAACCTGGACATCGAACACATCGGCCAACTGCCTTTCGAGACTGCGGGTATAGGCTGCGATCCCGCACAGCTCGCTGTAGGTCGACACGACCGCAAGCCGGGGCAGTGCCGAGCCGACTCTGGCACGAAACTTTGCCGCGGTCAGAGCGCCTTCCGGAAGAAGCATCGGGCGGGCCGATTCGAACTCGACGCTGGTCATGTGCTGCCCGCGATCCCGGTGTGGCAGGAGCATCTGTCGATCAAGTGGGCCCCCTCACCCAGCTCAGGGTGAGGCTCGGCTGCGCCGCGCCATCCCTTCTCGACCCTCTCCCCCCAATGGGCGGAGAGGGGAGGGCGAGGGGGGCTGCTCGCACCGATGCCATCCGATCAACACCCGGGCTAGAGGTGATCGCTGACCGATCGCACGGTCAGACTGCCGATGGCCCAGACGACAAAAGCACCTAAAAACACGATCCCGAGCGATCGCCATCGGCGCGGATAAAGAGCCTCTTCGGGCCGGCTCGGCGGGACGAAGTCGGCGACATAAACCTGCTGCCGCTCGGCCGCGATACGCGCCCGGTCAAGAGCCTCCAACGCATGTTGATATGCGGTTTCGGCGAAACGTCGCTCGCTTTCGAGCTCTTCGTAGGAACCCATCAGTCGCGACAAGGCCTGATCGCGGGTTTTCGCTGTCTCTGTCGCCTCGCTTACCACAGCACCCTGTTGCGCTTTCAAGGATTCGATGCGCGCCTGGAGGACCTGGAGAGCGGGGGCGCCATCGTTCATAAACCGCTTCAATGTCGACAAGGTGGTGCCGGCCCGCACCAACTCATCGCGCACTCGATCGGCCAGCGCCGCATTCGCGTCAGCCGCCTTGTGCGGGTCGATGAGACCTTCCCTATCGCGATACTGCTGCAAACGTGCAAGCGCTGCACTCAGTCGCCGCTCTGCTGCGGTAACCTCGTTCTTGGCATTGCTTAATGCATCGCGACGAGCCGGGGCCGACAGCGCATTGACCAGGCGTTCGGCGGAAGCCAGGATGCCTTGTGCCAGGCCCAGCGCTTCGGCTGCTGTAAACGCCCGGGCGCGGACGACGATCGTACCGTTCGTCGGGTCGAAAAACGCATCGACCTGGCGCTGCCAATAGAAGACCAGCTTCTCTGCCGTGACCGGCAGATGCAGCCGCGCCGGCCAGTCAGCCGCGGGGCTCGCAAACATTCGCCGTAAATCAAGAGTTCTGCCGAGGTCGTCGACGATCGCACGGCTCCCGATATATTGGGCGAGGGCATAGGAATCGAGCGTCGCCTGATATGGTGCGGCCCCCCCAGACAACAGCACGCCGCTTTCGACGCGCACCGGCTCGGAGGAGCGCAGGCCAAAGCGGAACTCGGCGACGTATTGGTCGGCGGCGATGAGCAGGTAGTAGACCCCGGCGAGCGCCGTCGGCAGCGCGACGACGATCAAAAACGACAGCAATGTCAAAGAGACGTGGCGTCTTGGTGGGGCGATGCGGGACTCGAGGCGCGGACCCTGAGCGGGTACCTGCTCAACGCGCGGAGCGGCCGCGGGCAGCGCGCCGGCGGTCGACAGTGTCGGCACCTGCGAGCGCGGTTCGGACGGCGTTGCCGCCCCATTTGGGATCGTTACGACGGTAGCCGACATCAGGCAGTGTCCTGAAGAATGCGGTGATGCCGCGCCAATGCCGCATTGAGATCATCGTAAATCGATAGTGTGCCATTGGCGAGAATAGCGCCCCGGTCACAATATTGCCGCACGGTTTGCGGGTTATGGCTGACTATAACGATATCCGAATACTTCATGCGGGCACGAAAAGCCTCGGCGCACTTGCGGCGGAACCGCTGGTCGCCTATCTCGGTGACCTCGTCGATCAGATAAACGTCAAAGTCGATCGCCAAGCAGGCGGCAAAGGCGAGCCGCGCGCGCATCCCGTCCGAATAGGTATTGACCGGCATCGTCAAATATTCGCCAAGCTCTGAGAAATCTTCGATGTACGCGACGGTCGCCCGCAGCGGCGCGCCATAAATACGGGCGATAAACGCCGCGTTCTCCCGCCCGGACAGTGCGCCATGAAAAGTGCCGCCAAAGCCGAGCGGGAAGGAGACCCGGCCATAGCGCCGCACCGCGCCGCGATCGGGCAACTCGGAGCCGGCGAGTAGCCGGATCAGCGTCGATTTACCGGCGCCGTTGAGCCCGAGAATGCCGTAATTGTGCCCCACCTCAAATGTCGCGTTGGCATTGTCGAGCACGACTTTGCGCCCGTAGCGGGTGCGGTAGGCTTTGTATACATGATCGAGACGGATCATAGCGGCTCGTAGAGATGGCGGCGCAGGGCGCGCTCGAGCGTCAATCCGGCGAGCAGGACCGCGCCGGCGACGGCCACCAGGTAAGAGCGGTCGAGCCAGTGCGGCATGTAATCGGCAAAAAAGGCCGCGCGGAACCAATCGACGGCGTGCAAGACCGGGTTCCAGGCAAGCCGGTCGCGGATCCAGTCCGGCATCATGCCGGGCACATAAAATATCCCGGAACAGAAATATAGAATCCGAGTCAGTTGCGCCCAGATCTTGTCCCAGGATTTAACAAATACGTTGACCACGGCGTTGATAAAGCCAAAACCGCAACCGAGCACCCACACGGCGGCGGTCGCGGCCGCCAGCCCCCCAAGATCGTCTGGCAATGCCCCCCAGCCGATTGCGCCAAACCCCGCGAGCAGGATTCCGGCGACCAGTATGTCGGTAACGAGTTCGAGCAGTCCCCGCGCCATGATCACGTCGAAGGTGCCGACGACAGGCAATTGCAGCAGCGAGCCGTTAGCCGTCACCGCATAAGTCATAGCGCTGCTCGAATGGACAAAAATGTGGTAAGGGATGATACCCGTGTAATAAAAAATAAAAAACTGGGTGCCGATTGGCGGTCGTCCATGCATCAGCACTGCAAAAACCAAAGACAACATCACGATATGCAGGGTCGGCTCGAGCAACGCCCAGCCATAGCCGAGGGTCGAGTCGCCGAAGCGAGTGCGGGTTTCGCGAATGATCAGCGCGTAAATGACGCGCCACTGGGTTTGCATCGCGGCAAAGAGACCGGCCGGTGGCCGGGGGATCCGGATTGGCGCGGTTGCGCGCTCGCCGATCACGGAATAATCACCCTCCAAGGTCTCAAAGCGGCGGTTTAGCGCCTGCATGACCGCCTGCGCATATTCCTCATTATCCGGCGCAATGCGGATCAGCTCGCCGCCGACCACCAGCGCTTCGCGAACCCGGCCGCTATCGAGATAGACTGTCAGCTGCGAGCGCCGAGGTGCTGGGTTTTCCGGCTGAAGTGCCGCCGCGCGGTCAAGGGCGTCGGCCGCGTCTTCGAAGCGGGCGAGACGGTAAAGCAGGTTGCCGCGATGCTGATGGTATTCCGCTTCGCCGGGCGCCAGGGCCAGAGCGCGTTCGATTGCATCGAGCGCCTCCTCCAGCCGCCCGCGCAGCATCTGCGCCGCCGACAATAGACGATAACCGGTTGCATCTGCCGTATCGGCGGCAAGGGTTGCCGTAATCAGTTGCGCCGCTTCGTCGAGCCGGTCGCAACGCAATAGCAGCTCAGTCGCATGATGCGCATTGGCCGGCTCTTGCGGCCCCAACGCCTGGGCACGCAGTGCACAGTCAAGCGCTTGCTGCCGCTCGCCCTGCGCCCATGCCGAACCCGACAGATAACGCCACACCCTGGGGTCCTCGGGCGCCAACTCGGCCGCGCGCGAAAAATAGCCGATCGCATCGCGGTGCAGCTCGGCGGCGGCGAGGAGACCACCGGCATGAAGCGCGAATTCCAGTGAATTAGGTTCAAGCTCACTCGCCCGCGCCGCGTGTTGGATCGCGCGGTCGATATCGCCGGCGACGGCAAACGAGCCGCTGGCATGGCGGTGGCCCGCAGCCCAACCGGGGCGGGATTCGAGAATCCGCTCGTAAGCCGCAGCTGCCGCCTGATGATGCCCGCAATTACTGAATAGCCAGGCGCAGAAATCGGCGATCGCGGCGGATTGCGGATCGAGGTCAAACGCGCAACGGGCGCAATCGACTGCAGCGGCATACTCGGCGCGGTAGTAACGAGCCTCGCCGAGCCGGCAATAAAGCGCGGCACGAACGGTATCGGGAAGCGCTTTTTCACGCAATCGCGCGCGGGAAGCTTCGAGATCGCCCGCGATGATGGCGCGTTCTAAAAACTCGGCTTCTGTCGATCGTTCAAGGTTCTCGCTCACCTTCCCATCGCTCTCGGTCAGACGAGCCCTCGGATTGCGTAAGTCACCGCGGTGCTGACCGCGAGGATCACCCGGCTACGGGCCGCGGGCCCCATCCGTCCCCTGCGCCCTGAGCGACCCGCAGCCGAAGCTTCGCGCTTAGCGAATATCCGGGTGCGATCGTCAAATATCCGTCATATTATCATCAGATATTCGTCCAAAATCGGGGATTTGTTGGCTCGTCGAGTGCCGTAGATGACCCGGTTGCGGGACGGAGCCGTCCATGAGGGATGGCGGCCGGAAGGAGAGAGCAGATGGCGCAATTTGAGGGAAAAGTCAGCGGCATGAGGGTGGTCATGCATGGCGCGGAGCCCAAAGTGTGGCCCCCTCTTTGACGATTACTTGATCTACTTCGGACTTCGCCCTAATCCGATGGTAGGAAGATTATCTTGAGCAGCCGCACCCAGGCTGACAGCGAATTCCGATGGGCAGCTTTCATCTTCGCAGTAGGGTCGCCACGACGATCGGAGCGATATGCGCCGGCAAGCGACTAGATTACATTGAACGCAACGCGCGGCGCGTAAATGAGAAGCCGGGCGCTGGGTCGAGGAGATGCAACCGCCCGCCAAAGCGCGCTTTTCAGGCGCCATCGTGACAAGTGTGGGTCGTGGATCGAGCGGGTCCAGGAACCGGCGGTCTGCGAGGGCCAGAAAGTGCTGCGGTTTCGGATCACGCTTTGATCCAGAAGGCGATCTTTGCGGTGCTTTACCCTCGCCGCCATCCGGCACGCCATCATGCGTTTTGCCAGGACAGAGGCATTCGAGCTAGGCGCTAACCCTTCCGAGAAAGCCGTGTCCAACATGGCTCCGCTGCAGCGCTGGGTCCTCCTCCCAGGAGGACCCAGCGGTAGCAGCGTAAGGTGACCAGAGGAGGACGACAGGAACCTAGTTGAGATGGTAGATCCTGGCAGCATTGCCGCCGGCGATCTTGGCCTTCTCCTCTTCGGTGCAGTCCTTCAGGATCTCCTCGATGATTTGCCGGCTCCTGGGGAAGGTGGACTCGACATGAGGATAATCTGAGCCCCAGAGGAGATTGTCGACGCCGATGATGTGGCGGTCGCGTATGCCGGTGGCATCTTCCTGGAAGCCCGCAAACACGTTGCGGTGGAAATAGTCGCTGGGCAGCATAGCCTCCTTAAACCGATAGCGCTCTTGCTGGAC
>JAFAHP010000058.1 GCA_019237175.1 Alphaproteobacteria bacterium | reverse complement strand
CACGATAGGGTGACCGACGTCCTCTATGTCGCATCGACCGCCGACAATGCGATCTTTGTCGTGCCGCACGCCTCCACCAGGAGCAGCCCGCCCAGGGGCAAAGGCACCGGCATGATGATCGCCCAGAACGGCCAGTTGCGCGGACCGCTCGCGCTCGCGTTTGCGCCCAACGGTGACCTGATCACCAGCAACGGCGACGCGGTCAACGCCGATCCGAACCACCCGAGCGAAATCGTCGAATTGACGAAGACCGGCAAGTTCGTCGGCCAGTTCAAGGTCGATCCGGCACCGGGTGGGGCGTTCGGGCTCGCTACTACCGTAGTCGGTTTGGACACTGCTCGGTTGGCGTTCGTCGACGACAACACCAATACCATCACCGTGATCGATCAGAACGTCGTGCCGGGAGGTTGATCGACTCCCGGCCGCTCCAGGCCGGGATCGAGAAATTCGTTCGGCTATCGCGAGTAAGGCGGCATTGGCGGCACGTTCTGCCTGCGCTCAACCCCAAAGGCCGGCTGCGACTTGCTGCTGCGCATTGGGGAGATGTTCTACCGGAAGACATCCCGGATGGGGCCGGGGCGAAAATCCCGCCCAGACCGGGAAGCCCAGCTGATTCTCGTGGAATACGGCGCGCTCTCCGGAGTCGAAGAGATGAGAGGCCAGCGTCTGCAGGCTATCCAGCGTTTGACTGCGGAATAATCGGTTAGTCCGTGAGTCGTAGAGATGGCAATGCATGCGGCCCATGCAATTGTTGGCGGGTCCGAACCATTGGCTACTCCGCCTGCCCGTTCGCGCGGGCGATCCATCGCTTTGGAGGACAAACACCATGTACTGCATCAGTCGTTATTTCGCAGCCGCCGCTGTAACGGCGACCTGCGTCGTCGTGGCCACGGTTGGGCGCGCCGACGACGGAGACCGGGACGACAGGGCCAACCGGTATGTCATGACCCCGCTCGTCTCCAATCAATCGGGGAAAGCCACGCACCAAGATCCGGTCCTACAAAATTCCTGGGGGGTCGCATTCAGCCCGTCGGGAAGTCCTTTCTGGATCGCTGACAACGATACCGGGTGCTCGACGCTTTACGACGGTGCAGGGGTAAAGCAAGGGCTGCAGGTGTTGATCCCGCTGCCCGGGGGCGGCGTGCCCGCCACCGACTGCATGGCTTTTAACTTTAACAATCCGCCCACCACGACGCCCGCGGCGCCGACCGGTATGATTTGGAACCCATCGGCGAATTTTACCGTCCCCGGCTCAGCCTCAATAGCGCCCCCCAAAGGCATCGCTGCCGTTTTTATCTGGGCCACCGAGGACGGAACGATTTCCGCTTGGGCCCCGGGCCTCGCTCCCGCCGGCAATCCGGTCGCCAACAACGCGGTCCTCGCGGTTGATAATTCGCAGGCTGGCCCAGGCGCCGTTTACAAAGGTCTCGCCTTTGCCACCAATGTCCACGGGGCGTTCCTGTTTGCCACAAACTTCCGTGCCGGGACGATCGACGTGTTCGGGCCCCCGAGCACCGCTGGAGGCTTATTCACAGCCGCGACGACCGACGGCGGTTTTGTAGATCCGGACATTCCGGCTGGCTTCGCGCCGTTCGGGATTCAATATATCAATGGCGACCTGTTTGTGACCTACGCCAAACAGAACCAGCAAAAGCACGACGACGTCGCAGGTCCGGGCAACGGTTTTGTCGACGTCTTCGACACTAACGGCTTTTTGCTGCGGCGCTTTGCCAGCCGCGGGCCGCTCAATTCGCCTTGGGGCGTTGCACGGGCATCCTTTGCCTTCGGCAGGTTCAGCGGCGATATCCTCGTCGGCAATTTTGGAAACGGCAAAATCAATGTTTTTGACTCGCGTGGCCATTTTATCGACGAGCTTGACGACCCGACGGGCAAGTCGCTGGTGATCGACGGGTTGTGGACATTGATCTTGGGCGGCGGCGCAAAATCGAGCTCCGATACGCTCTATTTCACAGCCGGGCCCAATGGCGAGACCGACGGTCTGTTTGGCACGATCACCCCGGCACCGGACAATGACGATAACTAAACGTTAAGACGCGATTGTGTTGCAAAGCACCCTGCCGCCCTCAGAGCTGGCGGCAGGGGGATGCGGTCGGCTGAAAGCATCCCATCTACCAATCGGAAGCCGCACCGGCCATAGTTCGCCGCGCGACCGCATGATCTTGACGCCAATACCCCTCGAGGCGCTGGCGGGCGCCCTCGACCACTTCATGGCCGGTCTCTCCGACGAGCTGTGCCACGCCGTTTTTGCGCGAATTCGCGCGACTTCTCCTGATCGAGCTGCCGGAGCGGAGGCAGAGGAGCATCGTCTTGCGGCACTCTCCTTCGCGCGCGGCTTCGGCATGGCGATCCACTCGGAGGGGACCCCGTGCCTCTTCAATTGGGATGGGACGGCATTGAACGGCGCGACCGAGGCTTACGTCATCTTGCACGAAGTCGCACATTTCGCGCTGGCCCCGCCCGCGCGGCGTGGGCTGGTCGAGTTTGGGCTCGGGCCCGGTCCGGACACGCTGGATCGTGCGGCGGCCGAGCGGGCAGCGGTTCTGTCGCCATTGGCGCGCGAAGAAGATGAGGCGGCGGCCTCGCTGCTTGGCATTGTCTGGGAGGCGGCGCTCGGCCAGCCGGCGCTTGCCTCGTTCCTCGATCAGAACTGGCTCGAAGGGCTCGAGCGATCGGCGGCGGCCCATTTCACCGCGGTTGTCGAGACATTACGCCACCGAGAATTGCTCAATGTCGTGCGAGCGCCTGCTGCTTCCACAAATCCCAGGGGCGGCCGAGGACCGCATTGTTGGTCGAAGTCGCCTTCGCCGCCTCATCGGCGTTGAGAAAATTGACCTCACCTCCACCGAGCCGCAGGGCTTCGGCCTGCAGCTTGGCGTTGATCTCGGTGTAGATCGCGCGAAACACAACCTGCTGTACCGAGGCGCCGACGACGACGTTGCCATGCCCGCGCAACAGCACGACGGCGGACACACCGATCTTGCGGGCTAGCGCCGCGCCGAGCTCCGGGTTGCGGATCAGCATGTCGGTCGCCGCACCCCCGGCCTCACGGATCTCGAAGATCGGCACGCCGGCGCCGAGGAACGAGCTCATATGGTAGATCGGCCGTAACGGGACGCTGGTCACGCCAAACGGAATGATCGACGGCGAATGGCTGTGCACGATCGCCTTGATCTCAGGATGTGCCTTATAGATCTCGCTGTGGATGAAACGTTCGACATAGAGCGTGCGCCCGCTGGGGTCGAGCGCGTCGCCGTCGAAGTCGAATTGGATGATGTCATCGGCAGTGACGAGACCCGGCGCCATGCTGCGCGCAAGCAGAAAGCGCGTCGCGTCACCCTCCTGCCGCGCGCTGACATGCCCGAAGGCGTCGACAACTCCCTGGTCGTAAAGGATGCGGTTGGCGGCGACGAGATCGTCGATTTGCGCCCGATCGGTCATTTCCTTCATCCTCTACCTTGCTGCTTCACCATACCCCAGAACCGCGGCGGCGCTGCCGGCAAGATTGACACCCCCGGACGTGAAGGATTTGATCCGGGCCGAACGCCGAAGCGACGGAGGAAACGATGGAAACACGCACACTCGGCCGCACCGGACTAAGAGTGTCGGTCCTCGGGTTCGGCTGCGGCGCAGTCGGCGGCCTGATGGTGCGCGGTAATCCGGCCGATCAGGAGCGCGCGGTTGCGCGCGCCGTCGAGCTCGGCATCAACTACTTCGATACCGCGGCGATGTACGGAAATGGCGAATCCGAGCGCAATCTTGGGCGCGTGCTCAAGAGCGTGAAGCCCGACATCTTTGTCGGCACCAAAGTACGCATTCCCGACGGCGAGCGCAGCCGCGTCGGCGCAGCGATTACGGCCTCGCTAGAAGCGAGCTTGCAGCGCCTGCAACTCGACCA